>NZ_BAAAPF010000008.1:0-61739 GCF_039531005.1 Streptomyces synnematoformans | reverse complement strand
CGTAGATCAGCTGTGAGACACCTCGGCGTTGAGACAGGTTGACAGACCGCATAACCCCTTGGTCTATCCAGTACACGTAGGGCGGGTCGTGGTCGGGGGAGTGGTCCCGGGCGCGGTCGTAGGCGGCGAAGGCGGCCTCTTGAGCGTGGTGGCTGGCGCGTGCGTCGCCGGCGCGGGCGTGGGCGCGTGAGAGGCGGGCGTGCAGCATGGCCTCCATACGGGGGGAGCCGATACGACGGGTGCGGCTGAGGGCGTCGGTGGCCAGGTCCGCCGCCCCGGCGGGGTCGCCGTTGGAGTAGCGCAGGATCGCCCAGAACGCGAGGGTGTTCGCGGCCACGGCGTCATCGTTTGCGGAGGCTGCCGAGCGGAGGGCCGCTATGTAGTAGTCCTCGGCGAGGCCGAGGTATCCGCTGTCGTATGCGGTCCATCCGCAGATGCGGGCGGCTTCGGCAGCGGCGGCGTACAGACCGCGGCGGGTTCCCTCGTTGCAGGAGGCGGTCTTGAGGGTGTGGGTGATCAGGCGGAGTTGGGCGCGGGCGGAGGCGTGGACCTGGCCGGAGCCGAGCTGGTCGTCCTGGCTGCGCAGGACGGTAAGGGCCTTTTCGAACAGGCGGGGGGTGGCGGCGCCGACCCGTCGGCCGTGGCCGTTTCGGGCGGCGGCCGGGCGGGCGGTGGCGGCCCCGGCGAGGACGGGGGTGACCCCCGTGGCGGCGAGGAATCCTCTGCGGTCCATGGGCCCTCCCGTGGAGGCGACGCGGTCCAGTAACTCGATGGTGGTATCGGCCGTCCATTCGGCGTCGACGAGCTGCTGCTCGCGGATGCAGGCCAGCGTCAGCCACGCCGGCCAGGGCCGGGCGGTGATCTCGCGCGGGTCGACGCCGTGCAGGTGGGCCATGGCCTGCTGGACAGGAGGTTCGGGGGTGATGCCCTCGCGGATCCAGCGGGAGACCCGCTTGCGCTGGTGCACATCGAGCGGCCCGTGGCCGAGCTGCTGGTGTACGGCGCTCAGCCGTGCGAGGTAGGCCGTGGCCGTCCAGCCGTGGCGGTGGAGCAGGTACGCCAAGGGGTGCTCGTCAATCTCCACACGGTCATGCTGCCCGCCGCTGGCCGCGGTGAATACGGGCGCGGCGCGGTCAAGAACGGCGTGGGTACGTCTGGGTACGGCGTGGGCACGCCTGGGCACACGCCCGCGGTTCTTCGCCGGTCGGCGGGTGGGGAAGTTGGCGGCATCGGCCCCCGCCCTTGAAGGAGGACTTGATGGAGATCCCCCACGCCGACCGGCCCCCCGCGCAGCCCGGTTGGGAGCAGAAGGGCACGGTGGTGCTCCCGGACGTCTGCCACGCGGACGTCGTGCGGGCGCTGGGAATCGAGGCCCGGGAGCAGCTGGAGACGGCCACGCCGTACAGCCGGGAGGAGGTCAGCTCCCGCCGGGACGGCTCCCTGGCCTCCCCGGTGCACTGCGCGTTCCTGCCGGCCACCGATCGCCTGGAGAAGCTCGCGTTCGACAAGGACCTGCTGCACGAGCTGCGCAAGGCGACGGGGCTGTGGCGGCTGGTGCCGCGCGGCGCGGTGGTGGTCGTCTACCGCCGGGGCGACTTCCAGGGCTTGCACACCGACACCGTCAAGGCCACCGTCACCGCCGCAGTCGCGCTCAGCGACAACCTGCCGCCGATGGGCTGGGCCCCCACGCTGCGCGACGCCTTCCCCGACGAGCAGGCCAAGCTCATCGCCGAGCGGGGCATCTTCCCCGAAGGTGAGGAGTTCGAACAGCTCGCGCACCCGCACGACGGCGGGGTCCGGGCGTTCGCCGGCTACAGCATCCCGCACTGGCGCACCCCCTTCCCCGACGAGCTGGGGCTGCTGGCGACCTTCTCCTACATGGACCTGTAAGGGCGGGAGCGATGACCGGTGAGATGACGCCGCGGCAGCGGTGGCTGGCCGAAGGCCGCGCGGACGTGCCCGCCGCCGCCGTTGAGGCGGGGCTGTGGGAGGAGATCGCTGCCGAGGCCGAGCGGTGCGAGAAGGTCGCCGTCGTGCGGCACAACCGGCGCCCGGGGCTGCTGGTGATGCGGGACGGGTCGATCACTTCCCCGCAGCGGTGCCGGGTGCACCCCGGCGGCCAGGCGCTCAACGCGCTCGCCCGCCACAAGGCGCTGGCCGACATCGCCGCCGGGGCCACCGGAGCGATGCGGATGACGCCGATCCGCTACGGCTACAAGTTCTACGCCCCGGGCGACTTCATGCACGTCCACCGCGACGACGGGAAGTGCGACATCACCTTCTCCTGCGGGCTCACCCCGGATCTGGGCCCGATGAGGTGGCTGCCGCGGATGCGGCACCTGCCCACCGCCGACGTCGCCGCCCAGCTCGACGGCGCTCCGTACCCGGACGGCGGGGAGGACTTCCCGATCCTCGCGAGGCGCTTGTCGGGATTCGACGGCCGCCGCATCCCCCACTGGCGTACCCCGCTCGACAACCCGTCGGGCGAGGTGCTGATCACCATCTGCTTCTCCGACCTGTCGGTGAAGCCGTAACCCCAACCCAGGAGGCACCCATGACCGCCATCGAGCACACCGCACCGGTGTCCGTCGACCCGGCCGACTTCGTCGCCGACCTGCACCAGGAGGGCAACCTGCCGCAGAACGCCGGCGGTGACCCCTCGGTGCCCGACTCCGCCTTCCCGACCCACCACGTCTACGACCAGCCCACCCCCTGATCCCCCGCCCTGCCGGTCGTCACTGACGGCCCGGCCGCCCGCCACCCCGCGCCCGCGGGCACCGGCGGGGGCCCGGCCGTCACCACGCGAGAGGAGCGCGCGTTGCGCACGAGGCACTTCCCCGGCACCCACCGCACCCGCCCCCCGGCCGAGACCTGGGAGGCGATCCGCCCCCTGCTGCCGGCGTACGGCATCACCCGCGTCGCGGACGTCACCGGCCTGGACGACCTCGGCATCCCGGTCACCATGGCCGTCCGCCCCCTGGGCCGTACGCTGTCGGTCGCCCAGGGCAAAGGGCTCACCCTGGCCGCGGCACGAGTCTCCGGCGCCATGGAGGGCATCGAGGTCTGGCACGCCGAGCGGGCACTGCCGGCGCCGATGGCGCACGCGCCCGCGGCCGACCTCGACCTGCCCTACCCGGTGGCCGCGCTGGAGCCGCACCCCGGCAGCCTGGTCACCGACCACACGGTGATGGAGTGGATCACCGCCACCGCGCTCACCGACCACCGCCCGGTACCCGTGCCCGCCGCCTCCGTACGCCTCGGGCGCCAGGAACACTCCACCTGGCGCCTCCACCTGCCCTCCGCCTCCACCAACGGCCTGGCCTCCGGCAACACCCGCGCCGAGGCGATCGTGCACGCCCTGTACGAGCTGATCGAACGCGAGACCGTCAGCAACCTCGCCACCGGAGCTGCGGGGGCGGGCGCGCAGCGGCTCGACGCCGCCAGCATCTGCGATCCGCACCTGGCCGAGCTGGTCGACCGGCTTGAGCGCGCGGGCTGCTGGCACGAACTCTGGCACCTGCCGAACTCCTTCGGCGTGCCGGTGATGTGCTGCTACCTGTGGCGCGAGGACATCCCCGCCCTGCAAGCCGCCGGATCCGGCGCCCACCTGGACGCCAGCGTGGCGCTCGCCCGCGCCATCACCGAGGCCGCGCAAACCCGGCTGACCCAGATCACCGGCAGCCGCGAGGACATCCACCCGGCCGCCTACCGCCCCGGCGCCTCCGTCGGCCAGCCACAGCACGCCGGCCCTGCCCCCGTCGCCTGGGCGCATGCGGTCTCCCACCACCGCGGCCGGTTCGACGACGACGAGCAGGAGGCCGCACACCTCTCCGATGTCGTAGCCGCCCGTACCGGCGCAGCGCCGCTGGCGGTCGACCTGACCCACGGGCCGTGGCAGCGCGAGGACCTGGCCGTGATCAAGGTCCTCGCCCCCCATCTGCGCTACACCGCCCGGCACGTCATCCCCCACCCGCATACCGCCGGAAGGGAACAGGCGGCATGACGACAAGTGCATTGCACGTCTTCACCGGCCCCACCCTCCCCGCCGCCCGTGCCCACGGCCTGGCACCGCAGGCCGTGCTCCATCCGCCAGCGAAGCACGGGGACATGCTGCGACTCGGCGCCGCCGAGGGAGACGTGGTCGTCCTCATCGACGGGCTGTGGCACCAGGCCGCCCCGGTGCGGCACAAAGAGATCCTCATGCTCCTCGACTACGGCGTCACGGTGCTCGGCGCCGCCAGCATGGGCGCGCTGCGCGCCGCCGAACTAGCCACGTACGGAATGCTCGGCGCCGGCGCTATCTACCACGCCTTCCTCGACGGCGGCCTTCAGCGCGACGACGAAGTCGCCGTGCTCCACACTCCCGACGGCATCCAGACCACAGAGGCGCTGGTCAACCTCCGCACCGCCGTCCGCCGCGCGCGCCGCGGCAGACAACTGTCCGAGCAGGAAGCTGCCGCCCTGGAAGCCGTAGCGGCCGACCTGCCCTACACCGGCCGCACCTGGCGCGCGTTCGCCCGCGCAGCAGAAAGCGCGGGGCTCCACGGCGCCTTCGCTCGACTGAACGTCTGGCGCCGGGCGCACCCGTGGAGCCTCAAGCGCGAAGATGCCGAGCACGCCCTGCACAAGGCCGCCGGGCTGGCAGCTCACCGGCCGGGAGGCGGCGCGTGGCAAAACGAGGCGTGGCGGACCAGCTTCACGCGGTACTGGGCCAGCGCCTACACCCCCACCAGCCGCGACCGACCACCGCTGCTCGCACTCCTGCGACACCAGCAGCTCTACGACCCCGACTTCCCCTTCCGCTGGCGCGCCCGGGTGCTCGCGGCCGTCGCCGGCGTCCGCGCCGACACCCCCGGGCTGGAGACGAAAGCGGCCGCGGCCGCCGCCCAGCGAGGACTGCACCTTCAAGCCCTCACCGACGCTCAGCGCGGCTTCTGGCTCACCGACACGGAGGCGCACGCGCTGGAGGTAACCGAGCAGACGGCACGCATCCTGGTGCGCTCCGCCTGCTGGGACGGCGCCTGGAACGTGTGGCCCGCCACCGTGGACGAGGCCGTCGGCCTGTTGGACGACGACCAGGCCACCGCCGAGACCGTGACCACGTGCCTGCGCCGCAACGCCGCCGTAGCCCGGGCCGATCCCCGCCACACCATCGACCGCCTCGACTCCCGGCGGATCGCCCAACACCTTGCCGCCCGCTGGAACCTCCCTGCAGACGCCGACGAACGGGCGCGCGACGCGGTGACGCGGGACCGGGGCATGCGCTCGTTCGCCGCCGCGGTGGAGACGGCGCGCGCCTTCTACCTGACCGAACGCACCAAGCTCACGGTCACCGAAACCTGCTGATCCTCTACACGCCCAGGGCGTCGACCAGCTCCGTTTCGATCTCGTCCAGCACCGGAAGCATCCGCTCGGCCGCCCGAGCGCGCAGATCCCAGAACCGGGCGTAGATCCCGGCACCCGGCCAGTGCTTCTCGTACAGGGCGTCGATGCCGAAGAAGGAAGTGAGGTTGTGCAGCAGCGCCATCCGCGCCGTGTACGACAGTTCCACGCGGGCCTCGCGTGGCACCTCGGCCGCGTACGCAAGCACACCCTCCACCGCGGCCTGGCGCCAGGTGTCGGACTCGACCACGGTATGCGGTTCGTACAGCACACGGCCCAGCTCCCAGGAAGGGAAGGCGACCCGGGCCTGGAGATCGATGACGGCGGCCAAGTCCTCCTTCGCGTCCCACAGCAGGTTGGCGCCGGTGAAGTCGAAGTGGCACACCTGCTCGCGCGGCGAGACTGGCAACGGGGCCTGGAGGGCGGCGACGTCCTTGACCTGGGCGATGCGCGTCAGCACCTGCTCGCGCCGCCGCAGATCCCCCTCGGACGGTTCCTCGACCTGGTCAATCAGCGCCAGCAGCTTGTGCCCGCGCGCGCTCAGGGCCTCCGCCTGCGCCTCCCACCAGCGGTTGTTGTTCGCCCTGTAGCGGCTGGTGGGAGCCCCGGCGAGCGCGATGTGGAGCCGGCCAAGCGCGGTGCCGATCTGGCGCGTGTGCACGGCGGTGAAGGGCTTCTCCAGCGAGGCGGCGTCCGCCCAGTCCCACACCGACAGCGCCACACCGTCGTGCCGGGTGATCAGCGCGCCGTCAACGTCCGGGTGCACCGCCGGGATGGGACTGCCGGCGGCCCGACCGCACTGCA
This sequence comes from Streptomyces synnematoformans, assembly GCF_039531005.1. Classification (NCBI taxonomy): domain Bacteria; kingdom Bacillati; phylum Actinomycetota; class Actinomycetes; order Kitasatosporales; family Streptomycetaceae; genus Streptomyces; species Streptomyces synnematoformans. Next base: position 55,553 of record NZ_BAAAPF010000008.1, on the reverse strand, counting down.
TCAACTCGATCCGCCCCGCCATCACCTCAAGGTCGGCGGCGCGCGGGTACGCCTTGACGAACACCCGGCCCCGCGAGGTGACGGCGACGGCGTTGTCCGTCTCCACGCCCAGCGGGATGATCTCCACCCGGGCGTCAGGCAGCTCGTAGCGGGCGCCGAGCACTTCAGCGATCTGCTCAGCAGAAACCTCTCCAGGTGATGGCGACGAAGCTGCATCCGGCACGGCCACTCCCCGCACGACAACCACAACGAGCCCGCCACCATACCGGGGCCACAGCCGTCCTCCAGCGGCAACACCGATTCAATCTCCTCACCGTCGCACCTTTCGTGTCCGCCCCACTTAGCAGGTCAGCCGTCAACTTCGTGGGGCGAAGGGTCCGGTGCATCCGGCAGGACCTCCCTCGAAGGGAGGCGGGCGGCTGACCGCCGGTTGGAGTAGGTGGCCGGCTGCAGGGTCGCGGGTGCTGTGCCCACCTGCTGATCAACGGACGGGGGCGGCCGCCCGGGGCGCTGCGACGGACGTGTGGCTGCCCGGCCCCTCACGGCACCGCCCAGCTCATCGCCCCCGAGCTGGCGCCAGTCGGTGCCCGCGGCGAGGATGTGGTGCGCCTCGTCCGGGTGTCGCAGGGTGAGCCGCTTGAGGACCCTGTCCTGGCCGCCGGCGGCTCCGAGAAGTCGACGGGGTGAGGGAGGCCGCCGTCGCCCGGGTCGCGGGTGATGGTGATCTGCCATGCCGCCGCAGACGGTGCTCGACGGCCGGCCCTGTGGACCGCCAAGACGGATCGGGTGAATGTACAGCTGATCGCCTCGATGACTCTGGCGGGGGAGCCGTGCGCTCGTGACACCCGCTGGTGGCGGCTGACCCCCGGTCGTCAGGCCTGGTGGCGCTCGCGCACTTGCTGGTGCGGACACACCTGCGCCCAACTCGCCGCCGGGTTCAGCGTCGGCACCACCACCGCCTACCGGTACATCGCCGAGGCCCGTCGATGTCATGGCTGCCCTCGCGCCCATCCTCACTGAAGCGAGGAAGACCACCGCCACCAATGCATTCGTGATTCTGGACAGCGCACTGCCGCCGATCGACCAGATCGCCACCGGCTGGCCCTTCTACTCCGGCAAACACAAGAAGCACGGCATAAACGTGCAGGTCATCACCGACCCGGCGAGGCGGCTGCTCTGGGCAACCCCAGCACTGCCCGGAGCCGTCCACGGCATCTTCGACGCCCTGAAAGAAGCCGACGGGCAGTGCTGGGCCGACAAGGGCTACCGCTGGCGCCGGCAGCACCGTACGCCTGCCGTACCGGGGGCCGCTGGGAAACGCTCTCCGCAGGCCAGCAAGCCGTTAACCGCTCGTACGCGAAGATCCGCGTACTTGCCGAACAGGCGATGGCCACCCTCAAGACCTGGCGGCTTCTACAAACCGCGGTGCTCCACCGCACGTACCACCAACCTCGTCCATGTCATCCTCACCCTGCACCTGACCTGCCCAAACTGAGGTTGGAAAAGACCCAGGGCCTTCGTGCCCCGTGTAGGGGCTGGAAGTCGATGCAACTCCTTTCGAGGGTAGTGCGAAAGGGCTGCGGTACGTGTCACCCTATGCGAGTTCTTTGACAGACGCTTGAGACCAGTCCGATCGTCCGGCAGTCGCGTTCACGTGGACTGGCTGCGGTCCACCGGAATGAGTCTGCGAGCGGGCAATGAACGAGCTTGATGGAGGGTGCGAGTTTGTTACGCATGAGACCCGTCTACGCCCTGCGCTGCGTCGCCATCGGCGTGATCACCGTCGCCCTGCTACTGGGAACCGGAGAGGCAACCGCGGCCGATTCCGAGACCACGCCCGACACGGATATCAGCGCCACCCCGTCTGACAGCCCGGCAGCCGGACCGGAGGTCGCCAGGGCCAACAACAGTCGTCCGGTCTCCGGAAGGAACCCGTCGGCCGGCCCGCCGTTCACCCAGACCAACGAGGTGTGGCAGGTCGACCGCACTACGGTCGTGCTACGTAACAAGGTGACCGACGCAGACGGCGATAGGTCGACCCTGACGTTCCAGGTGTGGACGACTGACGCCAACGGCAACCCGAAGAATCAAGTCATGCTCACCGACAAGAAGCATCCCAACGACCACGGTGTTCTGGTGTCCGATTACGTGGATTCCGGGCAGAATGCCCAGCGCACCGTCGAATACGGGGATCTCAAGACGGCAACGACCTACATGTTCCGTACCTCCGCCTTCGATGGCAGCCTGTACGAGACCGATTGGTCGCCGTGGGCGACGTTCCACGTCCGCCGCGCAAGGTCGAACATCAAGCTACCCGAGCCCAACAAGGACGCTCCGGCCCTCAACCAGGACGATTTCCAGAACCCACAGAAGATCTCCCAGCCCGAAATGACGCTCGTGCCGCCTGACCCGGTACAGTCAGGCACGATGAGCCCGGACGGACGTAAGGGCTGGAACTGCGGGAACGTCAACGTGAAAAATGACGTCTTGCCGTGTACGCGTATCATTCACGACAACAGTGACAAGACCCGTGATGCGTTGGCCGAGGCCAGGATGGGCGCGAGGTCGGCTGGCCTGGTCGACTGGTGCGTCAACCTGGCAAACTCACACATCAAGCGCTTCGAAGGCTGCATCGGCTCGTTCACTTTCGAGTACGAAGGCATTGTCATCAAGGACGGCAAGCCTACCGGTGAGATCATCAACGCCAGCTGGGCCGTAGGGCAGGAGTACAAACTGTCCAACACTGCCGGCGTGATCAAAGAGAAGATGCTCCTCGTTCCGACTAGCTTCGATGCGAAGTTCGTATCTGTCACGCTCGATGTCAAGTTCGACTGTCTTCTGGCCACCGACTGCACCACCGATACCAGCTCCATGGCCTGGGATGGCGCCTTGGAGTGGACCGTGGGGGACTTGCACGCCGCCGAAGGGACCGTCACCCACAACTGGAACGGCGGTGCCGAAGCGGGCTCGACTCAGTTACTCGACCTCAGCGCTAAGATCAACGCCTACTCCCCGCTGGCGAATCCGGCCGCCAGCCGCTGGCAGGCTGACGACGCGCAGATACGCTGCGACACCGTTTCCCGGACCACGCCCGGCTGTACCTTCCACAACTACACCCCGACGTGGGTGATGAACTTCAACAAGGCCCCGGCTGCCGTGGCACATGCATGGCTGATCCAGTCCAAGCTGCCCAACCATCCAGGAAGCAAGGCACACAACAAGCCTATGCAGTTCCTGCCCGTCGCGTCGAAGAACGAGCACAACAGAGATCCGGATGACAACCGGAAGGTGATCTGCCCTCGGAACAGTGACGGCACCGGCTGGGCAAAAAGACATGCCAACCCGGACACCACCACGCTGCCGGAGATCAGCCCAAGCGATACGAAGTCGTGTGACGAGTTCGCCTACGCCGCCTCCTACAACTCCGGCGGCATGCCTACGAGCATGGGCGGCCTGAACGAGGTCTCTAGTGGTGACGAGTGCGTGCAGACCTTCGCAACCCGTCTCAGCGAAGGCCAATGGCGCCTGTACGACGACTGGCGCCTACCCGCCCCCACCTGGAACGAGGTTTGCGGACGCTCGGCCATGTCGACATGGATGAACACCGCCTCAATGGGCGTTGCATTCAGCAACGGATTCTCCGGCAAGTATCGTCTGCTGGACCAGGACGAATACTGGGTGGACTTCCCGGAATTCAGCCATTGTGACCCCAGCCCAGCGAGGGTGTGGTGCACTATCCCACAGCCATAACGAACCATCAGGCGGCCTAGTCGGGCCGGTGGGGCCGGTGGCTCGGGTTGGCACAGAGTGTGCCTCCCGGGCCACTAGCTCTACCGGGGCCCGTCCAGAACAGTCCCGCCTTCTGGGAACAGCCGCGGATCTCTGACATCAGCCCAGGTCAATCCGCCGCTGACGGTGAGCACCGGCCAATGGGGCTTGTCATCCTTCCCATCCGGCTGGCGCAGAAGTCGGCCTTCCTCCAGCGCTGCGGCCATCTCCGTCAGCCACTCCTCCAGCGGCCACCCGTCTGATCCCCACGGATGCGGCTCTTCACCACTCTCGACCGACCAGTAGCCCAGTTTGCCGTAGGAAGGCACGCTCCGGCGTGCATCGACATACCAACCGGACCAGATGTCCCCGAGTTTTCGCGCGAACGGCATGATGCCCGCTTCTCCCTCCCAGTGCCTGGTATGCAGTTGATAGTCATTCACCAACTCGTCCAGCGACAACATCGTCATGTCCGACGGCAGGATCCCGCCCCCGTGGCCCTCGTCCATGCCGTCGTGGATCCGATACCAGGCCGCCAGCGTCGCGGGAAGCTCCACCCCCATGGCCGCCTCCGCCGCGGCGACGTCGGCCTCACTGGCCGGCGGACGTAGCAGCGCGGCGGAAGCCGGCGCATGCGCGTGAAGCCAGGCTTCGATTCGCCCCCAGGCCGCAGTCAGCCGCTCCACAGCTTCAGCATCAGTACTCATATTTGGATCCTACGAACCAGGAGCCCGCCACCCGGGGCGCTCTTGCGCGCCAGCAGATGCTCTCCGCCGCCAGCCGCGGCGTCCACCTGCTGGGCTGGAAGAGCTACGACGCAGGCCAGCAGGGCCTCGCCCAGCGGACTACCTCCAGTCCTACGCCCCGGCCGCCGAATCCGGCCTGCGCGGGCACGACGGATTCGTGATGCGCACCATGGCCATGCAGGGCCTCAAACTCCACCGCCCCGAGCACTGCCTGAACCTGGCAGAAACCGGCCTGAACCGCGCCAAGGGACACGTCGATGCCCAGACCGAAGCCCTCTTCCGCGTCGTGCACGCCCACACCCTGGCCAAGAGCGGCAAGCGCCGCGCCGCCCTGGCCGAAGCCGAACGCGCCCGCACCCTGCTGACCAACGCCCCCGGCGACGAGGTGCCGTTCTGGGCGCTGGCCTGGGGCCCGCCGGCCGCGTCGGTGTACTCCCGCACCGCCAAGGCCTACGAAACCCTGGGCGATCACCAGGCCGCCGCCGGCCAGTACGCGCTCGCAGCCACGGCCCGCCCGCCGACCACCTACGCACGCATCGTCGCCCTCGACCTGGTCGCGGGCGCGGAGATGCACCTCAAGCGCGGCAACATTGAGCAGGCGTGCGCAACCTGGCACCGGGCCATCGACCGCATGGAAGGCGTACGCTCTGCCCGCACCCGCAAGGCGGTCTCCCGCATGCGAAGCGACCTCGCCCGCTTCCGGGCCCGTGGCCTGCGATGCGTGGCCGAACTCGACGAACGCGGACGCGGCTTCCTCACCAGCTCCTGACCCCAGCTCAACGGCGCTCGAAAAAGCGCCGGACGATCGGCTCCAGATAGTCCGCGTGCGGACCCGCCAGACCGGCCAACTCCTCCGGTGAACGCACCAAGGCGATGTCGTCGAGCTCAGGCTCGCGCCCCCCGGCACGTTCGGCTACAGCAGCATCGGCGAGCCCGGCACGCAGCATCGCCTCGGGAACGGCCGGGGCCAGGTAGGTCAGGCCGACACTGCCGTTCTCCCCCCGGGTCACGACCCACAACCTCAGCTCCCCGCCGCCCGCGCCGACCCCCACCTCCTCAGCAAGCTCCCGAGCAGCCTGGCCGGCCAACGCCGCCTCGTCCAGCACCGCCCCGTCCCCGGGAGGCTCCACAGACCCTCCCGGCAGCTGCCACCTGCCCGGCGCGGCCGTGGAAGACGACATCCTCGCAGCCAGCACACGGCCGTCGTCAGTCGGCTGGACGACGTTCACGAACAGCGAGGGCAGTGCGGTGGCGCCGGGGACACGACGCAAGGCGTAGTGCCGGTAGGTCACACGCACCCAGGACAGACGCAGGGCGTGCGGGCCCGTCTGCTCCAGCCCTCCACACGCCACCACCGGCCCGTCGAAGAGCGCAGGGTTGGCCCGCACCGCCCTCTCCCACACCCGGTCTCGCGCCGCAGCATCCCGGGGCGACAGCGGCGGCTCCTCAGCTTCGGCCAGCACAAGGTGCTCAACGTCAAGGAGGTCCATGCTCACGGGCGGCAGCGTCTCGGTCACCAGCTCATCGTAGAAGTGCGACATGCAACGCTCTCACCTGTTCACCCGGACAGCCCTCACTGATCACCATCGAACCCGGCCGCAAGCCCTCGGCAGCCGAAAGACAGCCGTCCTTCTCGCGAACACCGTGCAGCCCAAAGGCGCCTTCGATGTTTTCGATTCCTTCCGGTGAATGTCTTTCGGAGGGGGTTCCGCTCTTGGCGAGGCCGACGGTGTCGTCGTGGTGGAAATGCCCCATCGCATACACACCTGGGAGCGCCATGATCTACCTGCCCTCAGCTGTTCTTCTCACCCTGGCCATCGTGATCACGGCGGTTATGGTGATGCACGATGCGCGCACCTGGCTGGTGCCGGCCGGCCGTCATCGCCGCGTAAAACCGTGCCGGTACGCGAAGCGGGACGGTTCGCGGTGACGCCCCCCCCGCGCGGCCATTGCGTGGCACGCTGCTACTACGCTGGAATGAGGGCGCGACCCACGCGGTTTCGGAGGCGAGGTCAGCGCTGCGTCATGCGCTGACATTCCACGGGCTGAGGGCCCCGGCGGTCGATGACGCAGTCCTGGCTGCTTCGGAGTTGGTCGGCAACGCCGTGGAGCACGCCATCGGCCCGTATGAGCTGTGGCTTCGGCAAACGGAATGCGAACTGATTGTGGAGATGCACGACCGAGATGCATCACTCCCGTGCATTCCGGCTCCCTTTCTCCGAGCAGCGGCAGCCTCTGCTGCACGGGAGGACTGCACGTTGCCCAGGGTGCTGGGTGTGCACGCTGAGCGGGGTCGAGGTCTGCTCGTGGTGGAGACGTTGACGGGTGGTTCCTGGGGCTTCCGCCTGGCAGGTGGAAGCGGACGTGACACCTGGAAGAAGGTCGCGTGGATGTCAGTCCCGTCGTGATGCATTGCTGTGCGCACTCGCGGCCCCCTTCCGGTCATCGGCTCACGGTCTCGCAGGGCTCTGGATATGGTCGGGGAAGCTGGAATGGGGCGGTTATTGGACTTACGGGCGAGCCCTTGAAGGTGGTGGTTGTCACTCATTCGAGCGATAACCACCACCTTCGGCTTGTGGGGTTATCGGAATGTGGCGGCGGCAGGTAACGGTGCGTCAGCAGGGAGGTATTCGTTCTCCAGGCGCGGCTGGCGTACGCGGCGCCGGGTAACTCCAGTCGCATCCGGTTACCGATTGTTGTAACCTCCGCACGGATGGTGATGGAGGGTGGCGGGCCGTGACGACGCGACGGTGGGTGAGTGCGCTTCTGGCGGGCGCGAGTGCAGCGATCGCCGGGCTGCTGCTAGCAGGCTGTGCTGATGACAAATCGCCCGATGCCCGGCCGTTGCCTAAGGGGAAGTCCGCTGAGATGGCGGCCTCCTCCAGGCCCGACATGGAGCAGGCGGAGGCGCTTGCGGCGTACCGGTCATGGTGGAGAGATCTGGCTGCGGTCTCCGCTACCCCTGACCCTGCCTCCCCGAGGCTGAACGACCATGCGATGGGCGGTGCCCTGGAACTCATGAAGCACGGCCTTGAGACGGCTCAGAAGCAAATGGTCGTCGCCAGAGGTACCCCGCGTCCGAACCCTGAGATTTCCTCCGCCAGTCGCGACATGGTGGTGATCCGAGACTGTGTGGATGGCACAGATTGGCTGCAGTACAAGCAGAATGGCGAGCTGAAGAACGACGTCCCTGGCGGTCACTTCAAGGTGGATGCGTCCGTGCGGCGCGTTGACAGTACATGGAAAGTTTCGGACCTCTACATGCACGAGGCCGGGTCATGCTGAAGTCGCGCGCCACGAAGTGCACCGGAAGTTACACGGTGATGCTGTTCGTTGCTGGTCTAGCTGTGTCCACGGATGCGTGGCCTGCGCGTGCGGACGGAGTCAGCGATCTCTACGGCGGGCTCACCTGTGCGCCCGGTGCCTGCGAGGTGGAGGCGAGAAGCGTCAAGAGGGAGCCAGGCAGGCCAGGAAAGAGCGGGCCGGTTTCTCGTGGTGGTACGTCGAAGCCCGGCAGTGGTGGTGAAAAGGCCACGGGCCCGCCGACGGTTACCTCGACTGGCTGGGATTACGAGCTGGGTGGCGTGGGGATCTTGCCGCGTTTCGACGGAGGTAAGGCGGAGAAGCCGGCCCGGGGCGGGAGGCAGCGGGTTCCGGTGGAGACCGTCGTTCAGCGGGCGGTGGAGCGGTTGGAGTTGCCGGAGCCGGTGATTCGTACGAGTCCGGATGAGGATCTTGCGCAGGTGGTGCATGTGCCGACGTGGTTGTGGGTGGAGCACTCCACGTGGGGGCCGGTGTCGACTTCGGCGGCGGTGGAGGGTGTGAAGGTGAGGGCGACGGCTCGTCCGCGGTGGGCTGTGTGGTCGATGGGTGAGGGTGGTCGGGTGGTGTGCCGGGGGCCGGGGACGCCGTATTCGGAGGTGTACAGCCCGAGGGCGTCGTCGCCGGATTGCGGTTACACCTACCGGCGTGCGTCGGTGTCCGGGCCGGACCGGGCGTACACGGTGTCGGTGCGGGTGACTTGGGACGTCCACTGGCAGGGTGCTGGCGAGGCCGGCGTGGTGCCGGGGCTGGTGATGGGCTCGCGGCGGGACCTGGTGGTGGATGAGGTGCAGAGCGTTGTCGTGCGCTGACGGCGTGGCGCAGTAGGCGCGGCCCCGCGCGGTTCGGGGCGGGGTGATGGTCGTTGGGTTTGTTGTGATCGTGAGGTGGATCGATGGGTGCCTCTGTGCCTTCTTCGGGCCTGAAGGGCGGCGGGTTGCGGGTGCCGGGGGCGCGCCGGTCGGGTCCGGAGCAGCAGCCGGTGGTGACGGGGGCGCGGCGGCGGAGGCTGGGCTGGGTGTGGGGCGGGGTGGGGGCGGTGGTGGTCTCGGCGGTCGGTTTCACGCTGATCGCGCAGGTGGTGGGGGAGCGGGACGAGGTTTTGGTGCTGGGCCGGGATGTGCCGGCCGGTGGGGTGCTGAAGCCGGGTGATCTGCGTGTGGTGGAGGTGGCGGCGGACGTAGGCGTGGTGCGTCTTGAGGATCGGGGCACGGTGCTGGGGCGGCGGGTGAAGGTGCCGCTTGTGGCCGGGGCGTTGCTGGCTCCGGGCCAGGTGGGTAAGAGCGCGGCCTTCCCGGCGGAGGGGTTCTCGGAGGTGGCGCTTGCTGTCGAGCCGGGAGGTGCGTCGCCGGATCTTGCTCGGGGGGAGCGTGTCGCGGTCCTTCCCGGCCCGGCTGGTGCCGAAGCCGTGGTCGAGGAGGAAGGGGTGTCCTCGGCGGTGGTGGGGACGGTGACGGGGGTGGCGGAGCCGGAGTCTGCGGGGGGACCGCGGGTGGTGACGGTGGTGGTGGAGACCGCGGCGGCGCGGCGGGCGGCGCAGGTGGAGCATCCGCGGGTTGTGGTCCTTTCCGCCCGGGGGCGTGAGGCTCCGTGAGGAGGCTGGTCGTTCTCGGTTCGGTGACGGGCGCGCCCGGGGTGACGACGACGGGGCTGGCGCTGGCTGCTGCGTGGCCGCCGGAGGCGGATGGCGGGGTGCGGCCGGTGATGGTGGAGGCGGATCCGTCCGGTGGTGACTTGATGATCCGTTTCGGTCTGCCGCCGGCTCCTTCGCTGCTGGATGTCGCGGCGGCGGCCGGGCAGCGGTATCCGGGTTCGTTGTTGGGGGCGGCGTGTGAGCTGCCTTTCGGGGTGCGGGCGGTGGTCGCGGTGCCGGGCCGGGGTCCGTGCCGGGAGGCGGTGCGGCTGCTGGCCGGTGGGGGCGGTCGGCGTGTGCTGCTGGGGGACGACCGGGATCGGGGCACGGTGTTGCTGGACGTCGGGCGCCTGGGTGAGGACGTGGAGCCGCTGCTGGAGGCTGCGGATGAGGTGGTGCTGGTGGCCCGGGGCGGGGCGGAGCCGCTGACCCATGTGTCCGCCTACGACGTCGATGCCGGCGCGTACGCGGGACGGCTGGCCCTCGCCGTGGTCGGGCCGTGCCCCTACCCGGCAGCGGAGATCACCAAGGCCCTCGGTATCGAGCGGGTGGATCTTCTGCCCTGGGATGCCAAGTGCGTGGCCGCGATGAACGGTGGTGAGCACGGGGCGTTGCGTACGGCCGGGTTTCGGCGGTCGCCGTTGCTGGCCGCGGCCCGGGTCGTGGCCCGGCGGCTGGGAGTGCCGTCCGAGGGCGGCACGGAGACAGGAGTCGCGGACGGCGATGCCGGGAGTGCGGGCAGTGCGGCCCCGGGCCGGAGCCGTACGGGTTTGGCCCGGGTACTGGGAGTCGGGGAGAGCGGATCGTGAGTGAGCAGGTGATGCCGCCCGGCGTGATGCCTGGCGTGGCGCCTGGCGGTGGTGAGCCGGCGCTGGCGCAGGTGGTGCGGCAGCGTGTGGCGGCTCGGCTGGCTGCGTACGCGGGTGAGCGCGAGGCGGCGGGTTTGCCGGCGGAGGACGAGTCGGCGCGGCGGGCCACTGTGGGCATGCTGTTGGCCGAGGAGCTGGGGGAGCAACGGCGTCTGGCTCTCGCTCAGGGCGGCCCGGTGATCGACGCCGCGGTGGAGGAGCAGGTCGCCCAGGCGGTCAGGGACGCGCTGTTCGGCACGGGCAGCTTGGAGCGGTTGCTGGCCGATGACGGGATCGAGAACATCTGCGTCAACGGCTGCGATGTGGTGTGGGTCAAGGGCGGGGCAGGCGGATGGCGGCGTGAGGCACCGGTGGCTGCCTCGGACGAAGAACTGGTGAAACTGGTGCGTACGCTCGCGGCCCGCGCGGGTGAGGAGGAGCGTCGCTTCGATCGGGGTATGCCGCGCCTGAATCTGCAGCTGCCTGACGGGTCCCGGTTGTTCGCGGTGATGGCGGTGACGGGCCGGGTGTCTCTGACGGTACGCCGTCACCGCTTCCCCGCTGCCTCGATGGCGGAGCTGGTGCGGCTGGGTGTGTGCGACGAGCAGCTGGCCGCCTTCTTGAGAGCGCTGGTGCGGGCGCGGAAGAACATCGTGATCGGTGGCGGCACCAACGTCGGCAAGACCACGGTGCTGCGGGCCTTCGCCCACGAGATCCCGCCCGAAGAGCGGCTGGTGACCATCGAGGACACCTTCGAACTCGGCCTGGACGCTGATGTGGTGGCGCATCCGAACGTGGTGGCCATGCAGGCACGGGAGCCGAACATCGAGGGGCAGGGCGGCATCGACCAGGCGGAACTGGTCCGGTGGGGCCTGCGGATGTCGCCGGACCGGGTCATCGTCGGGGAGATCCGCGGATCCGAGGTCATCCCGATGTGCAACGCCATGAGCCAGGGCAACGACGGCTCGTTGTCCACGATCCACGCATCGACCTCGCGCGGGGTGTTCACCAAACTCGCCTCCTACGCCGCGCAGGCTCCGGAACGGCTCACGCTTCAGGCGACGAATCTGATGGTGGCCTCTGCGGTCCACTTCGTCGTCCACCTGGGCTGGGACGCGGCGGGCCGCCGGGTCATCGACTCCGTGCGCGAGGTCATCGACGCCGACGGTGCACAGATCGTCTCCAACGAGGTCTACCGCCCCGGCCCCGACGGGCGCGCCGTCGCCGCGGCCCCGCTGCGCACCGAGACCGTTGCTGATCTTGTTGCGGCGGGGTGGGACGCCCAGTGGGCCTCGGACCAGTGGTGGGGGGCCGCCTCATGAGCGTGGCAGGCTCCGGCATCTGGACAGCGGTCGCGGTGGCGTTCGGGACTGTGTTCGGCCTCGGGCTGGTGGCCATCGGTTACGGCGCGGTGCGGCGCGCGGCGCGCGAAGAACGGCCCGGCCTCCGGCGTGGCCTGGTGGCGCGGCTTCCGGCGGAGTGGACGACGCAGCGCGTGCTGATCGCCGTGGTGGCCGGGGCGGTGACGGGGGCTTTGACGGCGTGGCCGGTGGCGGCGGTGCTGACCACGGTCGCCCTGCTCACCCTGCCCGGCCTGCTGGGTCCGGACCGGCAGGCCGCACAGCGTACGGAGCGGATGGAAGCGCTGGCCACGTGGACGGAGATGCTGCGCGACACGCTCTCCGCCGCGGCCGGCCTGGAGCAGGCGGTGCTGGCGACCTCGGACATCGCCCCTGCCGCGCTTGAGTCTGAGCTGCGGCAGCTGGCCGCCGCGGTCCGCTCCGGGCGCCCGTTGCCGGCCGCGCTACGGGCATTCGCCGAGGACGTCGACGACCCGCTGGCCGACGTGGTGGTCGCCGCGCTGGTGATGGCCGCCGAACAGCAGGCCGGCCACCTCGCGCCGCTGCTGGGTGAGCTGGCCGAGTCGGTGCGCGAGCAGGTCGCCATGCGCCAGCACATCGACGCCGGCCGGGCGAGCGTGCGCACCGGTGTACGGGTCACGGTGCTCGTCACCCTGGGCATGGCGGTCGGGCTGGTCGTCTTCAACCGGCCCTATCTGGACCCCTTCGACACGCTGACCGGGCAGGCGGTGCTCGCGGTGGTCGGCGCCCTGTTCGCCGCGAGTTTCACCTACCTCACAGCGATCGGCCGCATCGAGGAACCGGTCCGCCTCATCGCCCCGACCGCTCCCCGCGCCGCGGCAGGCGCCGAACCGGGAGGCACGCCGTGATCGTCATGCTGCTGGGTGCGCTGTTCGGCGCCGGGGCGACCACTGCCGTCTACGGGCTGCGTCCGCCCAGGCCCGCCCTCGCCGACGTCCTCACCGTCCTCAACACGCCCGCCCGCCCGGTGGACTTCCCGGCCGGCGGGCAGGATGCAGAGTGGGCCACCCGGCTGGGCCGGCGCGCCGTACCGTTGGTGCGCGCCCTCGGGTTCCCCACCGCCTCGCTGCGTGCGGACCTGGCCGTGTGCGGCACCGACGAGGAGCAGCACCTGGCGGGCAAGGCGGTCTGCGCCACTGCCGGCCTCCTCGCCCCGTGGGCCGCGATGCTCGTCCTGCGCCTGGGGGCCGGTGTTGACGCCGGATGGTGGGTGCCGTCGGCCGGGGCACTCGCCCTGGCCGTCGTGCTGTTCTTCGTCCCCGACCTGTCGGTGCGTCAGCAGGCTGCGCGGCGGCGGCGCGAGATGCGTCATACCCTCAGCCTCGTCCTGGACCTGACGGTGATCGCGCTCGCCGGCGGCGCCGGCGTCCAGCAGGCGCTCGCCCAGGCCGTGGCCGCACCGCAGGGGTGGGCGGCGGCCAGACTGCGGCACGCCCTGCACGTCGCGCAGCTCACCCGCACCAGCCCCTGGTCCCACCTGGGAGACCTGGGACGACAGCTGTCCGTGGCGGACCTGAGCGAGCTGGCCTCGACGCTGAACCTCGCGGGTAGCGAGGGCGCCAAGATCCGCGGCTCACTCGCCGCGAAGGCGCGAGCGATGCGCCGACGCAGGATCTCCGAGGCAGACGGGGCCGCCCAGGCGGCCACCGAGCGGATGTCGCTGCCCGTGGTCGGCCTGTTCGCCGCGTTCTTGCTGCTGATCGGCTACCCGGCCCTCGCCCACGTCATGTCGATCACCTGAGCTCCCGCTCAACGAGCCCCGTAGAAAGAGCACCCCCATGTTCCGACTCGACACCCTGGCCCGCCCGGTACGTGCACATCTGGCCGAAGTGCGCCGCCACGCCCGCGGGGACGCGGGCTACACCACCGAGACCATCGTGGTCACCGCTCTGCTGGCGGTCCTGGGCCTGACCGTGGTGGGCATCATCGTCGCCAAGGTCACCGCCAAGGCGAACGGCATCGACCTCGGATAGCGCATGACCACCACTCTTCGCAGGCTGCGCAGCGACCGCGGGGCGGCAAGCACCCAGCTCGTGCTCGTCTTCCCGGCGCTGCTGCTGATCGCGCTGCTGGTGGTGCAGTTCGCGCTGGTCTGGCACGCCCGGCACATCGCCCAGCACGCCGCCCAACGCGGCCTGGCCGCAGCCCGCGTGAAGGACGGCACCGCCGCTGACGGCCAGGCACAGGCACGGCGCAGCCTCGCCGCCCTGGGCAGCCGGGTCCTGACCGACCCGTCCGCGAAGGCCCAGCGCACTACCGCCCGGACCACGGTGCGCGTCCAGGGGACCGTGATCCGCGTGCTCCCCGTCCCCGGCCTGGCGCTGCACGCCTCCGGCACGGCATCCGGCCCTACCGAACGCCTCACCATCCCCACCGGAGGCCGGCCGTGACCCGGCAGGCGCGCCCGGCGCGTGACGACGGACAGCGGGGCTCGGCGGCGGTGGAGCTGGTGCTCCTCACCCCGCTGCTCGTCCTGGTGCTCTTGGTCGTGGTGGCCTTCGGGCTGCTCGCCGATGCCCGCCTCGTCGTGGCGGACGCAGCCCACCAGGCCGCCCGCGCCGCCTCCCTCGCCCGCACCGAGAACGACGCCCACACCCAGGCCGAACGGGCGGCCGACGCGGCACTGCGCGAGGCGGGATCGTCCTGCACCCGCCCGACCGTCCACCTGACCACCGGCGGCCTGGCGCCGGGCGCCACGGTGACCGCACGAGTCACCTGCACCGCCGACCTTGCCGGCCTCACCCACACCGGGCTGCCCGGCCACGTCCCGCTGAAGGGCACCGCCTTCTCCGTCGTCGACTCTTTCAGGAGCGCCCCGTGAAGCCAGGAGAGCGAGCACGGGTGACGTACGCGGGCATCCGGCGGGCGGCCGGGGACGACCGAGGGCAGGTCACGGCGTTCGTCGTCGGCGTCTTCGCCGCGCTGTGGCTGTTCGCCGGGATCGTCGTCGACGGCGGCCTCACCCTGGCCGGCAAGGTCCGGGCGCTGGACGTGGCGCAGGAAGCCGCCCGCACCGGCGCCCAGCAACTGGACCTCGGCCAGCTGCGGCGCGGCGGGGACGTGCGCCTCGTACGGGGCAAGGCAGCGGCGGAGGCCCGCGCCTACGTCGCCTCCACGGGAGACAGCGCCACCGCCTCCGTCAAGGGCAACACCGTCACCGTCACCGTCACCCGCCACCAGCGCACCCAGATCCTGCAGCTGATCGGTCTCCACACCCTCACCGTGCACGCAAATGGCACCGCACACGCCGAACGCCTCACCCCGTAGAGACCGTTCGGACGAAGAGAGCGAACCGGCGATGAACCACCCTCCACCGTTGCGCCAGCGCCTGACCGCGGCCACCACGGTCACCGGCACCTTGGCCGTCACGCTCGCCCTGCTGGGCGGCATGCCCTGGATCCTGTGGCGCGCCACCGGCCTGCCCTGGCCCGAACGCGTCTCCTCCCTCAGCGAGCTTGCCCAGCGACTGACGCAGCCGGTCAGCGACCCCTTGATGATCGACCTGCTGGCCGTGGTCGGCTGGCTGTGCTGGGCCGCCTTCGCCGCCACCGTGGTCCGCGAAGCCATCTGGTACGCCACCCACCTCCCCCACCTGCTGCGTGACCGTCACGCACACCATGAGCACGTCGCCTCGTTGTCCGTGAAGGGCTCGCTGGCCGCGCTGTGCGTCGGCACCCTGGTCGTCGCCCTGATCGGCCTGTGGCGCCCGCAGACGGTCAGCGCCCAGCAACAGCTCCCCTCGCCGGGCGAGGCGCGGGCACGCACCGCCGTCACAGCGCCTCTCGTCCCCGCCTCTCTCCAGCCGGTCACAACACCCTCCATGGCGGCCTCGGATCCGCTTGTGACAGCCGGCCCCGGGCCGGAGGGTGATGGAGTGTCCCGTACGGACGAGGCCGTCGGGCACATCGAGTACACGGTCGTCGAAGGCGACACCTTGTGGAACATCGCCCACGAACACCTGGGCGACGCGCTCAGATGGCCGCGGATCTACGCGCTGAACAAGGACCGTGTCCAAAGCGACGGAGCCCGGCTCACCGAACCGGACCTGATCCTGCCCGGCTGGCAACTGACCCTCCCCGCCGCCCGGGCCGCCGCCCCACCGCCGCCTCCTCCGTCCACCTCGACGGCCCCCGGGAAGGACGCGCCGCTCACCGAGTCCGCCGAGCCTGCGCCGCCCGTTCCCTCCGAGCACAACGACGCCGACGAGCAGGCGGGGGGTGCACACTCCCTATCCGAGGCCGACCGGCAGAGCGGGGCCGCGGCTCAGCAGACAGGCACACAGGCGCGCCCCGCCGCGATCACCCTCGGGCATGCGAGCCTGATCGGCATCACCACGGCAGCCGGCCTGCTGGCCGCACGCCGCTACTGGCACTTCCACCAACACCGCCGACGCGACCCAGACCGGGATACCGAACCACCCGCCTTGAGCCCGTTGGTGGACAAGGCCGCGCAGGCCGCTCACGCGGCCACCCGTCCCCGACGCCCAGCCGACCCCCACCTTCTGGCTCCCCGCCGTATCCCGCCTCAGCAGCCCCGCACGACCGGGACGGTCACCATCGGCGTCCGCCAGGACGCCGAGGTCCCCCTCGACGAACTGGCCGTGCCCGCAGGCTGCGCCTGGACCGGTCCCGGCGCCGAAGGCGCAGCCCGCGCCCTGCTGGCCGGCGTCCTCACCGCAGCCGAACGCCAGCGCCCAGGACCTTCGCGCGTCACAGCCGTCGTCCCCCGCGACGTGGCCGAGACCCTGCTGCCCTCGCTGCCGGCCCAGTTCACCGCCCTGACCCAGAGCGCCGACCTCGCGGAAGCGATCCGAGCCGGAGAACAGCACCTGATCACCCACGCCCGCCTCCGCGACGAGCAGAACACCGCGCCCGCGGCAACCGCAGACTCCGGCGCGGAGGCCAGGCCGCACACCCTCCTCCTACTCACCACTCCAGACGCCGCCCACACCGGACAGCTCCAGGCCCTGGCCGCCCGCAGCAGCCCCGAAACGCTGATCGTCCTCACCCTGGGCACCGCACTGCCCGGCGCCGACTCCTGGCACATCGCCGACGACGGAACCGTCACCACCAAGAGGCACGGCCGACACCCCGACCCGCTGCGGCTGTTCCACCTCACGCCCGAGGCCGGCCGTGACATGACCGAGGTCCTCCTGACCGCCCACGGGCAGCACCCCCGCCCCCGCAGCCCCTCCACCCCCACCCCGGGCCCGCACGACGGCAGCGAGCCTCCCGAACCCCCGGCCGAGCCCGAGGCCGATGACCCGCCGGTGCGCCCGTACGCGGTCGAAGGCACACGGCCGAAGCAGACCAAGGCCGTGCGCCTCCACGTCCTGGGACCCGTCACCCTCTACGCCCGCGGCCACCACGATCCCGTCGGCACCAACCTGCGCGGCGAGGTCCACGAATTCCTTGCCCTCCTCGCCGCCCACCCCACCGGACTCCTGGCATCCGACATCGCCGACAAACTCCATCTCGCCCCCGGCAGCGACCAAAACGCACTGAAAAACCTCCGCCGTGCCGTGAGACGTGCCCTGCGCGCTGCGACCGGAATCACCGCGCAGGAATTCATCCTCCTTCAAGGGGAGCTTCACAAACTCCATCCTGAACTCGTAGAAACCGACCTCGCGGATTTCAGCGGCAGCCTGAAAGCGACTTTCTCGACCTCCGGCAGAGACGAAGACCTCGACACCGCCCTGGCCGCCGTAGGTGCCGCTCTTCGCCACTACCAGGGCCCATTCGCCCAGGGCAGCGACTACCTATGGGCCGACACGGTCCGAGAACACCTCGCCATGAAGGCCATCGACGCAGCCCTCCGCCTGGCCCACCAGGCCGAGCACGCCGGCGCCACGCCACGTGAGCGCGACGCCGTCCTGCCGCTGCTGGAGCACCTGGGCACCATCCACCCCGACCACGAACGCCTGGCCCAGCACACCATCCGCCTCTACCAGGCCGCCGGACGCCACGACGCTGCCCGGCACATCCACACCCGCCTGACGAGATGCCTCACCGAACTCGGCCTCGAACCCGAGCCGGCCACTCAGGCCCTCATCACCCCCCGCACCCGCCTCCGCCAGACACGGTGAAGTCGCAGTTCACCGACCCGAACACGCCTCGCTGCTCGTTGCGGTGACCTGATGGCGTTCGTCCTGTCGCATCCGGGGCCGTATCTGCCGCCGCTTCCGCGTTCGCCCTTGGATGCGACGCCCCTGTTCCGCCCGAAAGTGCAGGCCAGGCGCCCTGCGAGCCGGTGGCAGGCGAGGGCGACTGTATATCGGTGCAGCAACGCATCCCGATCTGCCAACAGCCGGCGCCCGGCCGTCCCCGCCCCCGCACATCCTGACCCGGCCGCCTGTCACGTCGCGTGACTCCTCCACCTCCTCAGCTTCCATTTCTCACAACCACAAGCCGGCCTGCCCTCGGCCGACCCGGACCTCACGGCCCGTGACACGAGGCGGCCGCCACGGCGTCGCCGGAGGGATGCCGTCATGCCGGGGCGCGTCCCGCGGCACGGTGCAGGGCGACGTGCCCTCTGCGGTGCGGCATGCCGCGCCACGACACCGCAACCGCACCGAGCACGGCGGGGCCCGCCACCGGGCAGGTGCACACCGTGGTCGTACGTCCCGAAGACCGCTGCTGAAACCTGCGCGGTCATAGCCCGGACCCCGGCCACACCGCCGCGCGGCGGGACGCGCCCCGTGCCGGGGGCGCGCCCCCGCTCATGCGTGTCATCGGCGCGCCGAAATCGCCGCGCGCGGGCGCCTGGGAATCGGTCGTCCGGGCCGCCTGTCGCGACGCCTTGCGTCGCGCTTCAGGGAAAACCCCTGAAAAACGGTCGTGAATTCACGAGAATTCCAGCATTCCCAAGCCGAATTCCGGCTTCAAGCGGGACGCGGGTCGAGTTATATTTGAATTGTTCCCGGAAGGGCCGGGAATGAAAATACCGCCGAAGGGGCCTGCCCGAAAACAGATGACGGGTGAAGTCTGCCCAGAGGTCAGCTGTTCTCGAATCCAGATAAAGCGCCCCCCGTTTTCCTGGTGAAAGGAATGTCTCGATGACGAGCACCGCCACGCCCGTGTCCCCGCCCTCCGGCCCCGCAGGACGGCAGGCGACCCCTCCCGCGCCGACCGCCCCCGCGACGCCATCGAGCCCTGTGCCCGCAGCGGGCGCCAAGGCGCGCCCGGGCGAACTGCGTGCGCGTGTCGCCCAGGTGCTGACGGCGAGTCCGGGAAGGGTGTTCACGGTCACGGAACTGGCGCGGCGGCTGGGGCATTCGGGCGGCGCGGTCGGCAACGCGTGCGAGACCCTGGTCAGCCGGGGCGAGGCGGTCCAGTCCGGTTCCAAACCCCGTACGTACCAGGCGACGTCGGCGACGGCCGCCGCAGCCCAGCACGCCGTACTGCCACCTCCGCCGTCTCCGCCCGCCCCGGGCCGAACCCCCCAGGTGTCGCGACAGGGCGTCCGGCAGGCGCCCGCGTCCCCGCCGCCGGGCGGGCGACCGGTGCCGATCGTCCGGCCGAACGGGCAGCAGTACCACCCCCGGGCCCTGGCGCAGATGCCGGACGTGGAGGCGCTGCGGCGGCTGCGCGAGGCGCAGGTGGCGGTTCTGCTGTACGGGCCGCCGGGCACGGGGAAGACCTCGTTGATCGAGGCGGCCTTCCCGGACCTGATCACGGTGGCCGGGGACGGGGACACCACGGTCGGCGACCTGATCGGCGAGTACACCCAGGACGCCAACGGCGGCTACGAGTTCGTCTACGGCCCGCTGGTGACCGCCATGACCGAGGGCCGGGCCCTCCTGCTGGACGACGCCACGCTGATCTCCCCGAAGGTGCTGGCAGCCCTGTATCCGGCGATGGACGGGCGCAGGCAGATCCAGGTCAAGGCGCACAAGGGCGAAACGATCACCGCGGCCGACGGCTTCTACGTGATCGCCGGGCACAACCCGGGCGTCCACGGCGCGGTCCTCACCGAAGCCCTCGCCTCCCGGTTCAGCGTGCAGATCCAGGTCGGCTCCGACTACGACCTGGCCGCCTCCCTGAAGATCAACCGGGCCGCGGTGCGGATCGCCCGCAACCTAGCCACCCTGCGGCAGGCGGGCGATGTCGGCTGGGCGCCCCAGCTACGCGAGTTGATCGCCTTCCAGAAGATCGCCGACGTCCTCGGCAGCGAGGCGGCCTTCGCCAACCTGGTCGGCGTCGCCCCGCTGGAGGACCGGGACACGGTGACCGAGATCGTCACCAAGGCCCTCGGCCACCCGGTCACCGCCCTGGCCCTCGGCCGCCAGCTCTAACCCCCCGCCCGGGCCCCGCCGAGCGCCGGGCCCGGGCCACCCAACCCCCGAAAACCCTCTCCTGAAAGGGACCCGTATCCGCCATGCCGACCCATGCCCAGACCCACGTCCAGCACACCCCGCCCGCTCTGTCCGAAACCGAACAGGCCCTGGTCCGCTGGGAGGACGACGGCGGCCCCGCCTTCGAACCCCCGCCCGCACCGCAGGCCGGACACTGGCTGCGCATCGCCGCCGCCCTGACCGAACGCCTCCCGGAGCTCGCCGGACGCGAGGACGTGATCGTCACCTGCGAACACGGAACCCGCTCCGGCGCCCCCGCCGCCTTCTACCCCACCACGGCCCAACTGGAGATCGACGCCGCCCTCTTCGCCCCGCTGGCCCCCGCCGCCATCGACCCCGCCCGGGTCGGCGACGAGGAGAACTACCCCGTCGCCTGGGGCGCCCTCACCCACGAGGCCGCCCACGCCGCCCACAGCCGCTGGACCACCCCGCCCCCGCAGCGCGGCACGGCCCTGGACACGGCGGCCCAGCTGCTGGAGGAATCCCGCGCCGAACACGCCCACCTTTCCCGCCGCCCCGGCGACCGGCCGTTCCTGCGGGCCGCCGTCCACACCCTGATCCTCGACGACTTCACCAGCCAGACCCCCACCGACCGGTGGCAGGCAGCAGCGGCAGCCGGACTGATCCTCGCCCGCCGGGACGCCGGAATCCTCGACGACGACGAGACCGACGCACTGCAGACCACCGCCACAGCCATCCTCGGCACGGACCTCCTCGACACCCTCGCCGCGATCTGGACAGCCGCCCACGCCACCGCCGACGAGGACGGCCAGAGCATGCTGGACCACGCCCGCGCCTGGTGCCAGGCCCTCGGCACCGACCCGACCGGCCCGGAACCGGCCCCCGACCCCGCCGCCGGGAAGCAGGGCGAACTGGCCGAGGCGATCGGCAAGGTGACCGCCGCGGTAGCCGCGAACGAAGCCGCCCAAACCGCAGCACAGGAACAAGCGGCAGCCGCCCAAACGGCCCGGACACGCGCGACGGCCGCCCGGGCCGCCCATGCCCGGCAAGCCGCGCAGACCGCCGAGAAGGTCTTCGCCCCCGGCGCACGCCCCTACACCCCCGGCAAGGCGACATCCCGCAGCAGCCGCTCCCCGGTGACCGGCACCCGACAGCCCACCCGCGCCGAGAAGGCCGCTGCCGGACACCTCGCCCGCGCGCTGCGGGCCGCCGCCTACCGGGAACGCACCACCACTCAGACCGCCTCGGCCGTCCCGCCCGGACGCCTGAACATGCGCCAAGCCCTCGCCCGCGACGCCCAGAAGGCCGCAGGAGCTATCCCGACGGCGACCCCCTGGGTGCACACCGTGCACCGGGCAGGCGCGACCCCGCCGCTGCGCGTGGGCATCGCGGTGGACGTCTCCGGCTCGATGAGCATCGCCACCGCGCCGATCGCCTCGGCCGCCTGGATCGTGGCCAAGGCCGCCGCCCTGACCGACTCCGACTCCCGCAGCGCGACCGTCGCCTACGACAAGTCGATCACCGCGATCACCGCACCGGGCCGTACCCCCGCCCGGGTCACCGAGTTCGACGCCAGCGGGAGGGGCCACAGCCTCGGCGAGGCCATCGACGCCCTGGAGGCGGGAGCAGGTCTCACCCAGCCCGGGGCGGGACGCCTGCTGGTGATCGCCTCCGACGGCATCTACGGCGCCAAGGAAGCCGACCGGGCGGCCGGGCGCATCGCCGCCCTGCGCAAGGCCGGGTGCGCGGTGCTGTGGCTCGCCTTCGCCCCCGACCCCCTCCCGCTGCCCGGCACCACCCTCGTGGAACTCACCGACCCCGCCCAGGCCGCCGCCGCGATCGGCAAGGCCGCCACCACCGCCCTCGCCCGTACCTGACCCGCGGTGTGGGGCCGCCTCCAGCGGCCCCACACCGCCCACCCACCGGTCACCGCCGCATCCCGGCCCGGCGACCACCACCACCCGCAAGGAGACCCACGCCATGAACCCGCTGACGCCGACTCAATGCCGCCAGGTCGTCCGCGACATCCTCCTGCAAGTCCGTACCGCGCTGGACGTCGTACCCGGCACCCGACAGCCCGCACTGACCCAGCTACTGGACGAGGCCGCCGTAGCCGTCTGGCGCGCTCACCACCCCACCCGACCCCCGGCAGGGCAGGCCGCCTCATGGCTGGCCGCCGAGGCAGCCTTCCGCCTCGCCCGCGCGAAAGGCTGGCAACCGGCCGGACTGACCGACCCCGAACTGCCGCAGATGCTCGCCCGCCTCGACGACCTCGCACCCATCGTCCGCGTCCGCCTGCTGGCCACCGCCGCCGACCACACCCTGCCCCGCGTCCGCGCCTCCGGCCAGAACCCGCGCTCCCACATGCGACCCGGGCCCTGCCCCTGCCCGTGCAACAACGCCGCCACCACCGCGCCGTGCGGCTGCGGCCACCGCGGCTGCGGAAACCGGCGCCGCTAGAAACCCCGACGCCCACCACCCCACACCCGCGAAGAAACAGGAGAAACCGACATGACACCCGACAGCCCCGACGCCCCCGGCCGACCCGGCTACGCCGACGTCGCCGACCCGGTCACCGGAGAGGTCCGGCTGTGCGCCAGCCTCTGCGCCACCTGCATCTTCCACCCCGGCAACCAAGCGGACCTCCTACCGGGACGGGTCGCCCAGATGGTCCGCGACGCCCGCGCCTGCGCAGGACACATCCCCTGCCACTCCACCCTCGACACCCCCGCCCCGGCCATCTGCCGCGGCTACGCCGACGGCCCCGACCGCGGCGCCAGCCTCACCCTGCGCCTGGGCCGCGCCCTGAACACCCTCATCGAGATCACCCCGCCCGATCACCCGGTGCCGTGAGGAGCCATCAGCCGCACGGGGCAGCCGCCGGCCGCCCCGTGCGACGACCGTCAACGCCGAAGGCGTCGGTTCCTGCAGCGAATCCTCCATGGCCTCGGCATGGAAACCACCGCCCCCTGTCACTCACCCCGGGCACGGCCGTTGATCACCACGAGGACGACATCCCGAAGCGAACAACCATCCGCAGGAGGTAACAATCATGTACGGCCGACACGGTGACCGTGTGACTCTCGTGCGCACCAGCGACCCCTACACCGAGTTGCGTCCCGGTGCCACAGGCACCATCCGCCGCTGGGACGCCCGGCACAGGCAACTTCACATCGACTGGGACTGCGGCTCTACCCTGTCCATGCTCCCGGACGAAGGCGACGAAGTCCGCCTGATCACCTCCCAGAAGAACCCAACGAGCACGTCGTAGCAGGACGTGGCGATGCTGCCGGTGGCACCCGTGTTGCTCGGCGGTTGGGATGCCCAGCGCGGCTGCGTGCACGATGCCGACGACCCGTCCCACCGGTTCCCGGCGGGACGGCTCGCCCTCGCCCACGGTCCGACGGCGGCGGCCAGGCTCACCGCCCGTACTTCGCCCGGCACAGTTCGACGATCGACGGATCCACCACTCCGTCAGCCGCACGGCATGCCTTCCGCAGGTCGTACGACGGCGCTGCAGTCCGCGGCCGGGCCCGCGGCTGCGGAGGGCGCGCAGCCCCACGCCGCTGCGGAGTCGTGGCAACCTCCGTAGCCCGCGCCTTCGGAGCGGCAGTCGGAGGGGCCGGGGCAGCAGCGGCCGGCGAGGACGGACGCGACCCCGACGGCTCCCTCCACACCGGGCCACCCGCGCCGGCCGCCGTCTCGCCACCACTGCGCGCCGCCGCGGGAGCACCCGTACGCCGCGGCGTACGGGACGACGTCGGGTCCGGCTCGGTGAGCGCCACCTCCTCACTCACCGGCACCGGCTGCGCGCTGGTCGGCGCAGGCGACCGCGGTCTCACCTCCGGAGAAGTCCCCGTGACCGACACGCATCCGGTGGTGCCCAGCACCGCCACCGCGCAGGCCACGACCAGCCAGCAGTGCACCACCCGGCCCGGCACGCACACCCTCACTGCCGGTAGAGGTCGCCACAGTCGAAGATGATCCAACCCGTCCGCGACTTGCCGCCCTCCTTGAACCGGATCCGCAGATGTGACCAGTTCTCCGTACGCTGCAACAGCCGCACCCGCTCACCGCGGTGCACGACGCCCACAAGGGGAGAACTCTTCCGCGGCTTCTTCCGGACATTAGCCGCCGAGCAGGTCACCTTGATCATCGGCCGCGCATAGCGGTCCGCTGCCACTGAGGACGGCGCCGCTGGGACAGCAGGAACGGCACCGACCAGCACGACGCCGACCGTGATCGCCGACACCGCCATACGAGAGATCATTTTCATCACGCCAGGCCAACCCCGGCATGATAGGAGAGTCACGGGGCCCGCGCAGAGATCACCCGCGTGGAATGACTGACAACCCCGTTTCGTCGACGTCGCAGTCATCCTTCCCGCTTATCCGGTAGTTGGAGATCCCCGGCGATAGCGGCTACTGGATCGATCTCCAGTCCGTGACACCCCGCCGCGCCCGCGGCAATACTTGATCCACCAATAAAACATGGTTCAATAAAAGTGTTCTAAAGGGGAGGGCAACCCCCGGCCGAACACCTTGGGCGGACCGGCCCGAGGAACCCCCTTCACAGCAAGGAGCGTCACCGCATGGACGACCTGAACGAGCCCGCCATCCCCCGCATCCCGCGCCAGCGGCGTGCCACCGACAACCAGGCCGACACCGCTACACCCACCGCCGATGCGCCTGACCGGTTCGTGATCGGTGAGCGCGAGTACTGCGTGCGCGACGCCGTGAACGAGGTCTGGGACCGGCGGATCGGAGGGCACGTGTACCGCTTCGGCCACCTCGACCAGGGCGACCTGAGGCGGGAGAGGATCCTCATCGCCCGCCGTTCGCCCGACGGCAGCCGCACCGAAGCAATCCGCACCATCCGGTGCCGGGACATCGTCACGCGCAGCATCCTGCGAGAGGCCCAGCGGCTCGACACCCTGCACAGCGACAACGAGGCCGCCTACCGGGACGGTGCCGTGCGGCTCATCAGCCGACTGGCCGCATACGCCCGCCGATACCTGTGACCCGAGGCCGGGGCGGCCGGGCAACGCCGCCCCGGCTCCGGCCCACACCCTTCTCGACGAACCCGGGCTCCAGGCCGGGCCGGACAACCCCTGTACGGCCCGGGTCGCCCCCGGTTCCCAGCACGACTCGGCGGAGGGCAACCCGCCGAGTCACGACACACCCCTTCACGACCAAGGAGCAATACATGACCACCGACACGCAGGCCATGAAGAAGGCCGCGACCTGGCTGCACACCAACAGCGACACGCTCGCCGAGATGCTGCGCTTCTACAGCGAGCGGATGGGAGAAAACGCCGACACCCTGGAGGACCTGGCCGCCAGGGGCGGCAACGCACTCATCACCGCCAGCGCAGCCGCCGCACTCGCCGCCGACTTCGAACAGCGCCAGCAGCACACCATGCGCCTGCAGACCGAGCTGTACGAACTCCACCACGGCGAGTAGCCGATCACCGGCGGCCCGCCGCAACACCCGCGGCGGGCTGCCCCTACGGGCTCCCCGGGGGAGCACACCGAAGTTCTCAACCCGCCGGGCCGGCCCGCCACCTGCCTCTCCAGGACACGCCAGACCGAACCCGGCCTGGCTCGACACCCGCCCCACACACGGTTCAATAAGGTGGTCGGTGCAAGCAGCTGCACCGCTACGGCGGGCAAGGGTGACGCCCGGGCGCAAGTGGGCAACCGCGCGCCGGGCGTCGGGCTCCCTTCACAAGGAGCCCAGCCAGCATACGAGGACGGCGCATGATCACCATCGACGGCAGGCGTGTCCTCTCCCGCCGCGACATCCACCAGCGGCATGGCTACGCCCTCAGCACCCTGGAACGCTGGTGGGCCCAGCGCAACACCAACGGCCACCCCGACGCCGTACGCCTCCACGGCACCCTCTACTGGTACGAGGACAGTTGGGAAGCGTGGGACAAGAAGCGACGCACCCCTGAGGGCATGCTCACCCGAGCTGAGCTCGCCGAGAAGACCGGCTACACCATCCGCTACCTCGAACAACTCTGGCGCGAGCGCAACACCAACGGACACCCCCCGGGAACGCGCATCGGGGGCCGCCTCCGCTGGAACGCAGAGGTGTGGGACGACTGGAACCGCAATCGGCTGCAGATCGACGACGTCGAGCAGCCCGCTGCGCACGATGCCGCGGACGACGACCTCATTGGACCGGCCGAGTTCTCACGCATCCTCGGACACGCGGACACCAGCACCGTCAGCAAGGCCGTCAAGACGCCACCACCCGGCTGGCCCGAACCCGACGAATGGGAAGACCTCCCCAGCGGCCGCAAGCGCCCGAAATGGCGACGCTGGCGTGCCCTCGCCTACCGCGACCACCGCGCTGACCGCCCCATCCGCCGAGGCCGCCGACCAGGCAGCCGCAACGCCCGCTACCCGTACGCCGGCGACCCCCGCCTCACCCTCGCCCGCCAACTCCTCGCCGAACGCTCCGACGCTACCAACGCCGAGCTGATCGACGATCTGCAGAGGCGCTCCGATCCGCCGCCGAGCAGCTACAGCACTTGGACCAAGATCCTCACCAGCGCACGCAGCCATCCCCAGGAGGAAGACGACTGACAGCCAGCCCTGTGCATACCGATCCCCGACCGACCGCCGGCCTGATCCCAGAACGCGCAGGATGGCAAGCCAACGTCTTCAATCCCGACCGGCAGTCTCGCTGATCACTTCCGTGGATTGGAATTTCGTGTTTCCAACCGCCCCGGGCTGAGGATGCCGCGGTCTACCTCTGGTGGAAGCCGGTCGAGAATGTGTTGCGAGCCCTCCAGGGCTGATGACGACCTGGACGTCGGCGTCGGGGTGCTTGTCGCCCCAGGGTTGCGAGCCCTCCCGGGCTGATGACGACATGCGCGCCCTCCTTGATCCCCTCGGGTGCCCCACCGATGCGAACCCTCCCGGGCTGATGACGACCGGCGGGCGCCTCGCGCAGCCTGGCGAGGAGGTCATGTTGCGAACCCTCCCGGGCTGATGACGACCGCGGCCTTCCTGGACGAGAAGGCGCCCGGCTGGATGTTGCGAACCCTCCCGGGCTGATGACGACGGAACTGCAGGTAGGCGTTGCGCAGAGGGGCGGAACGTTGCGAACCCTCCCGGGCTGATGACGACCGGCGCCGCCGCTGGTGCTGGGCGAGGCGCTGCCGGCGTTGCGAACCCTCCCGGGCTGATGACGACCGCGCACTGTGGGACGACGAACTCCAGCCCATCCGCGTTGCGAACCCTCCCGGGCTGATGACGACTTCCGGTACTGGTGGTTGCGGTCCATGCCGACCGCACGTTGCGAACCCTCCCGGGCTGATGACGACCGGATGACCTCGAAGCGGAAACTCATCCCGGAAACGTTGCGAACCCTCCCGGGCTGATGACGACCGCCTCACGGGGCTCCGCCTCCCTCACGGTCACGTGTTGCGAACCCTCCCGGGCTGATGACGACGCGGGTATGCGTCGGCTGACTGGTATGAGCTGACGTGTTGCGAACCCTCCCGGGCTGATGACGACGTGATGGCCGCGAACCCTATCGGGCTGGTCATCGTTGGTTGCGAACCCTCCCGGGCTGATGACGACGGGGCGTCCCCGCCCTCCCCGCGGTCTGCGACGGAATGTTGCGAACCCTCCCGGGCTGATGACGACCGGTGGGCGGCCCTCCGGGGATGCGGCGGCCGTTTCGGTTGCGAACCCTCCCGGGCTGATGACGACCAACACCGCGGTGACCGCGGAGGCGCGCGACAACGCGTTGCGAACCCTCCCGGGCTGATGACGACCCGATGGTAAAGCCCCTGGTGAGAGGCATGCTTGTTCGTGGTGATGGAGGGAGTTCTGCAGGGACTCGTCGGTAGTGCATCACCGCAGGTCATGGCGTTTTGTTCTTCCGCGCCTCGTTGCGGGACGCTGAGCGCGATCCCTACCAGGGGCGGCTGTCGGTGGCATCTCCGAGCGTGATCGGGGAGCAGGTCTCCTGCTGTCAGCCCGGTGTTCGTTGTTAGCCAACGCCTCTATATCACGATCTGGAGATCAAGTGATTTGTATGGAGAAAGGCGGTACTTGGAGTCGGGTGGCGGTTAGTCTGCGGCGCGTGTTCGGGTTGTTGGTTTGTGTGGGTTGTGTCGGGGGTGGGTTGAGGTGCGGGTGAGGGTGGATGTTGCTGCCGACGTGCCGAGTTTGCGGTGGGGGGATGTGCACGGGCCGGCGCGGGGTGTGGTGTACGGGTTGTTGAGTGATCACGATCCGGGTTTGGCGCGGGAACTTCATGATGAGGGCTGGGGTGGGCATCGGCTGAAGCCGGTGGGGGTGACGAGTCCGCAGTTCACGGGTGCGCCGCGGAGGCGTGGGGTGTACACCACGTCGGATTCGGGTTCGGTGTGGTTCGGCTCGCCCGTGCCGGAGATTGCGTCTGCGTTGGTGGCGTCGCTGGCCGGGCGGGATGAGCTGGTGTGGGGCGGGGCGCGGTTGCGGGTGCGGGGGTTTGCGCTGGAAGGTGCGGCTGCGGTGGTCGAGGGGGAGGTGGAGCTGGCGACGGCGACGCCGGTGATCGTGCGGCATGAGGGGCGGGAGCTTCTTCCGGGGGATGAGTGGTTTGTGGAGCGGTTGCTGCACAACCTGGTGCACAAGGCGGATGTGCTGGGGTTGCCGGCGCCGCGGGGGTTGAGGGTGTTGGAGGCGGGGCCCAGGCGGCGGTTCGCGGTGGGCGGGGCGCCGCGGATCGGGGCGCAGGTGCGGGTGGCGCTGGATGCCGATGCCCGGTTCGTTGCGGCGCTGCGGTCGTGGGGTTTGGGCTTGGATACGTTGCAGGGCTTCGGGTGGATCCGGTGAGCGCGCCGGATCGGGCTGTCGGCGCGGTGCCTTCGGCTGCTGGGGAGTCGGCCGGTGTGCTGACGGCGACGGGGCATCCGTTGCAGCGGGCGGGGGCGTGGGCGGTGGCGGTGATGGCCGGCCGGTCCGAGCCGGAGCTGGTCACTGCGGCTGATCTGGACGGTGTGGTGGAGGCGGTGGTCGCGGACGCCGTTGCGGCGGCGGTCGCGGGCAAGGATGCGGCGCGTTACGCGTGGTGGAAGGTGCTGTACGCCCTTTACCCGAACTCGAAGGTGACGCACGCGAAGCGCCCCAAGGACGCGGCCGTGCTCACAGCGGGGATGACGGAGCTGTTCGTCCCGGACGATGCGGAGGGGGAGCGGTGGCCGTGCGCGCTGTGCGGCGCGGTGGCGTCGGTGGTGTGGGCGAAGTCGACGTTGCCGATGTTCGATACGAACAAGGCGCTGAACACGCTGCCGCCGGGGGTGTCCGGCTGGCCGGTGTGCCGGGGGTGCCGGGTGGCGATGTGGGCGTTGCCGTACGGGGCGTGGGTGACGGCCGGTTCGGCGACGGTGCTGTCGTGCGTGCAGCGGCAGGCGGAGCGTGAGTTCGCCGAGCACAACGTGCAGCGGGCGAAGCGGATGATGCATGCGGGGGCGTCAGGTATGGCGGCCGATGCGAGTCCGGAGTTGGTGGTGGTGCGGGCGTTGCGTGCGTTGGGTCCGGGGCTGGCGGCGACGACGTTGTGGAGTTTCAAGAACGACAACCAGGAGCCGTGGGTGCGGGTGACTCGTACCCGGCGGGCGGTGCCCGTCTTTCTTGCTTCGGTGAGCGGCAACGCGCCTCTGCGGCGCGGCTGGCAGCTGCTGGCACACCACCTGAAGCGCGAGGACGCGGACGGTCAGGTAACGGCGTACGGGGCTGCGGAGGCGGCGCGGTTGCTGTTCGAGGCTGAGGACGGCCGATCGCGGTCGCTGTTGCGGCAGGTGTACGAGCTGCTGTGGGAGACGGAGCGCTGGACGGCTGAGGACCGGGCGGCGCTGACCCGGCTGGCATTCGTTTACGAGAAAGAGGTGCACGGCGTGGAGCCGGACCTGAGCAAGGTGGCGACGTTGATCGCCGATTGGATCGAGCACGGAAGCAGCAGTCCGCGGGGACAACTGGCCGAATACCGAAAGGCCGCGCTGAATGGTTACCGCCTGGGTGAACTGCTGCTTGAGGCATCGTTCCGTCTCAAACTCGACGGCCGGCCCGTCGCGATCGTCCCGGAGGAGTGGCGGCTTGTCGTGCAGCAGCGCTCTCGTGCTTGGGAGCAGCGCGTTCTGCTCGCCGCTGAGGTCTTGCGGCTGCTCCAGGACCGCGGCGTAGAGGTGGGCAAGCAGCCTGACGACCCGGCCGAGCGGGAGCTGACCGAGCAGAGGGTGCAACAGCCGATCCTGGCGCCTGAGGACCACGACTTTCACTTCGGAGCGGCGTGATGACGTATCTGGCAGGCAAGATGGTGCTCGCGATCGAGGCTGGCGCCCCGAACAACGGCCGCGGCGAGGATACGACGGCGCGGGTGAAGCAGGCGTGGGTCCGCGGGGGAAAATACCCGTATGTCTCGGCGCAGGCCGTGCGCCGCTGGATCCGCGACGGCATGGTCGAGCAGGGCGCGGTTCCCTCGCCGGTGACCCGGGTGGGCAAGGCGCAGGGCCGGGCCCAGAAGGCGAACACCGCCGCCGACCCGATCAAATACGCGGATGACGACCTGTTCGGCTACATGAAGGCAGGGGCCAAGAAGGACGACGCGGCCACCACGCTGCGCGACTCGCCATTCCTGATGGGCACGTTGCTCTCGGTTGCGCCGGTGCGGCCGACGCAGGACTTCGGCGTGATGTCGCGCGGGGTTATCGAGCCCGTGCTGCACGGCCACGAGTTCTACAGCACCGATCTGGCGGCGCCGTTCCTGCTCGACGTACCGCGGATCGGCACGTTCACGATGCCGAACACCGATGGCGTGGGGCGGCCGAACTATCTGACGAAGGAGCAGGCACTGGCGGTTGCCGATGCCGCGGCGGCGGGGGCCACCGATGTGCTCTTTCGGGACCAGCCGGCGTTGCGGTTGCCGCTGGAGGTGCGCCGGGAGCGGGCCGCGCTGCTGCTGGAGGCGATCGCCGGCCTGAGCGGCGGCGCGAAGCAGGCGCTGCACTACGGCGACCGCATCCCCTCGCTGCTGGTGCTCATCCCGTTCGCCGGCGGGATCAACCCGCTGGCCAACGTCATCGACGGCGACGAGGAGGGGCTGCGGATCCGCGGGTCGGTGCTTCAGCGGGAACTGGCGGCCTGGCAGGGGGAGTGGGAGGCGCCGGTGCGGATCGGCTGGCGGCCGGGGTTCCGCGACGACCTGCGGGAGGAATTCGACAAACAGTGCGCAGCTGAGCTGGCCGACGGCACCATCGTCATCGACCATCCCCGCACCGTCCTGCGTGACCTGGCAGGTGAGCTGCGCTCCGGGCAGCGGGACGCCTGGTTCGACGACCCGGCCCGGTGATGGCTGCTGCCGAGGGGGCACTGCCGGCGTGGCGGCTGGAGTTCTACGCCCCGGTGGCGTCCTTCCGTGACCCGTTCTTCCCCGGTCTGTCCCGGTGCCTGCCCATCCCGCCGCCGTCGACGGTCCGCGGCCTGCTGGCCGCGGCCACCGGCGCCCCCGCCGAGCCGCTGGCTTTCGGTATGGCCGCGTGGGCCGATGGGCAGGGGGTCGACGCCGAGACCTATCACCCGATCGACGCCACCGGCGTCAACCCCGCAGCCGGCGGGCGGGTACGGGCCGGCAAGGGCGGCACCACCGTCCGCAACCGGCCGTTCCTGACCGGGGTGCACCTGACCGTATGGCTGCCCGGCGAGGAAGGCGACCGTATCGCCGGCGCGTTTCGCCGCCCGCGCTGGCCGCTGCGCCTGGGCCGCTCCCAGGACCTGGTCCATCTCCAGCAGCGCACGCAGGTGATGCTGCACCCCGCAGGCGAGGCCGGTGTCGTCGGCCACGCGCTGGCCCCGGACGGCGGGCACGACGCGCCGGAGGCTTTCGACCAGCGGATGGCCGCGTCGATCTCCACCGACCGCAGGGTCACCCGCTGGGCCGACTACCTGTGGTGCGACGTCCCGGCCGGCCGCCACCCGGTGCGCGACGCCTACCTCGATCCCGGCTACGACGACGACACCGACCCCGGACTCGGCAAGGGAAGGGCACTGTGGCTGCTGGCCCCGTAAACACGCCACCGCGACCGCGTCGGCAGCTCACCGATCTACGGGCCAAGTCCACCCCGGCCGACGACCCTGAGCGGCTGACCACTCACTCGCGGACCGTGCACGACAGGGTCGACGAGATCGAGCAGCGCATCGCCTCCGTGGGCCTCATCGCCACCGAACCCGCTTTCTGGCCCCGGATCCGCCGGGCTGGTCTGCTGCACGACACCGGGAAGATCGCCGAAGGCTTCCAGCGGCAGGTGGAACCCGGTGGAGCCGTCTGGGGCGAGCGCCACGAGGTGCTCTCCCTGGCGTACATCGACCTGCTGGCCACCGCCGCCGGCTGGAGCCCGAAGGACCGGCTGATGGTCGCCACACTGGTGGCCACCCACCACCGGCCCCTGCACGCCTCCTCCGCAGGTACCTTCGGCAAACATCCCCTGGCCTGGGACTACAACGCCCAGACCGAGTGGGAGAAGGTGTTCGGCATCACGCCCGGCCCGGCACCAGGACAGAGCATCGTTCAGGTCCCGGGCTTCCTGCACCGGGAGCTCGTGGCGTGGCTGAGCGGCTTCCTGCACACCGACCCGCCCGCACCGCCCGAGGAGCCCGTGACGCTCGCGCAACGTGCGCGGGACCTGCTGGAGCTGCTGCTGGAGACCTGGCGCCGCGACGTCGCCGAGGAGGACGGCCTGCTCGCCGTCCTCGCCCAAGGCGCGCTCACACTGGCCGACCACGCCGGCTCCGCCCACCAGCACCTGCAAACCCACCTGCCGCTACGTCCCGACTACCTCGACCACCTGGAATATCAGCCCTACCCCCACCAACAGCAGGCCTCCGCCACCAACGGGCACCTGATCCTGATCTCGCCGACCGGCAGCGGCAAGACCGAAGGCGGCCTGGCCTGGGCCGCCGGCCAGCTGCCGGCCATGCCTGGCCTACCCCGCCTGGTGTGGACGCTGCCGTATCGCGCCTCGCTCAACGCCATCCGGCTGCGCTTCGTCGACACACTGGTCCCCGCACCGGACGAAGAGCAGGCGGACATCGGTCTGCTGCACGGCACCGTCGCCCAGACCCTGCTCGCCGAGACCCTCGACGACGACTGCGCCCCCGACCCCCAGCAAACCCCGGGCGACCACGCCCGCAAGGCACGCGCCCAGGCCGCGGCGATGCGCCTGTTCACCCAGCGGCTGCGGGTCGCCACCCCGCACCAGCTCCTGGCCGGCGCCATCGCCGGCCCGGCCTACTCCTCCAACCTTCTGGAACAGGCCAACGCCCTGTTCGTGCTCGACGAGCTGCACGCCTACGAACCCGACACCTTCGGCCGGCTGTGCGCGGCCATGCGCCTGTGGGAACGCCTCGGCAGCCGCTTCGCCGTGCTCTCCGCCACCCTCGCCACCGCGATGACCGACATCATCGAAGAGAGCGTCGAACAGCCGGTGACCATCCACCGGGCACCCCCCGGTACCAGCCCCGTACGCCACCGCCTCGTCCTCGACGACGAACCCATCACCGCCGCCACCAGCATCCAGCGGCTACAGGGATGGCTGCACCAGGGGCACAGCGTCCTCGTCGTGGTCAACACCGTCGCCGACGCCCAGGAACTGTTCACCCAGCTCGCCGACGCCGCCCACGCGGCACACCCTGACGACCCCCACGCCGCGCTGTTGCTGCACTCCCGGTTCACCGGCCGTGACCGCAACGCGATCGAGAACGCCCTCCTGGACCGCTACCCCGAACGGCCCCGTACTCCGCGACACGGCGGGCTGGTCGTGGCCACCCAGGCCGTGGAGGTCTCGCTGCAACTCGACTTCGACCGCGGCGCCGTCCAGAACGCCCCCGTCGAAGCCGTCGCCCAGCGCGCCGGCCGCGTCAACCGCCGCGGGCTCCACCCCGACGGCGCCGTGGAGTTCCGCGTCCACCGCACCACCACGCACCTGCCCTACCCCGCCGGCGCCGTCGACGCCTCCTGGTCCGCCCTGACCACCCTCGCCGACAACGGCACCGCCACCCTCACCGAACAGGACATCGACACCCTGCTCACCCACGCCTACGCCACCGACTGGGGCCTGCAGTGGGCAAAGGACGCCCGCCACCACCGCGACGCCTTCGCCGAGCAATTCCTCCGCTTCACCGACCCCTTCCACGACCGCAGCGAGTACGCCAGAACCCTCACCGAGCAGTTCGACAGCGTCGACGTCCTGCACTCCGAACACGCCGAGGAATACGAAAGGCTGCTGAGAGACGAGGACGGCGACCCTCTCCTCGCCACCCAGCTGCTCATCCCGCTGCGCGCCCACCAGCTGAAGGCGTACGGCAGCAAGCTGGGCCAGCGCGACAAGCGCCTGAAGGTCCACCTCATCAACGGCCTCTACGACAGCACCCTGGGCCTGCGCCCGCCGCCACCACAGGAGACGATCTTGTGAACCCACCCGCTCCCGTGCCTGCGGACCCCGACGACGAGCGGACCGGGCTCGGCGGCGTCCACCTCAAGTACCTGCACCACTGCCCGCGGCAACTATGGCTCTACGGCCGCGGCTACCGCCCCGAGCACACCAGCGACCTGGTCGCCTTCGGCGAAGCCGTCAACGACACCACCTTCACCCGCCGCCGCGACGTCGACCTCGGCGAGGCAAGCATCGACTGGGTCACCACCGGCGCCACCGTCCACGAGACCAAATCCTCCCGCACCCCGTCACCGGCCCACGCCGCCCAGGTCCGCCACTACTGCCTGCTGCTCGAACGACGCGGCGTCGCTGTACGCGGCGGCACCGTCCACTACCCCCTCATCCGCCGAACCACCGACGTCCCCTGGAACGACGACGCCCGCGCCCAAGCCGAAGCCGACGAGGACCAAGCCCGCGCCGTACTGGCCGCACCCACCGCACCCCCACGCCTGCCGCGCAACCAGTGCCGCGGCTGCTCCTACCGCGACTACTGCTGGGGAGAATGACCCATGGCCGCCGCCGGCCGCACCTACTGGCTGACCGAGCCCTGCCGCATCCGCCGCGAAGACAACAGCATCCGCATCGAACGCCCCGACAACAGCCCCGTACACATCCCCATCACCGACATCCGCGACCTGGTCGCCTTCGACCACGTCGACATCAACACCTCCGCCCTGTCGCTCCTGAGCCGCCACGGCGTCACCCTGCACGTCCTGGACCACTACGGCAACCACGCCGGACACTTCGCCCCAGCCGAATCCATGGCCTCCGCCGCCGTCATCCGCCGCCAGGTCGAGATCACCGCCGACCCCGAACAGCGCACCGCGATCGGCCGCGCACTGGTCCTGGCCGCCGCAGAGAACGTCCGCTGGGCCCTGGACACCGACCACCTCGACCCGGCACTCCACACCCTCCGCACCGCCCTGCCCGACTGCACCGACAGCGACACCCTCATGGGCCAGGAGGGCAACTTCCGCCGCACCGGCTGGGCCGTCCTCGACACCCAACTACCCGCCTGGCTCCGCATCAACGGCCGCACCCGACGCCCGCCCACCAACGCCGGCAACGCCTTCATCAGCTACCTCAACTCCCTCATCTACTCCCGCGTCCTCACCGCCCTGCGCGCCACACCCCTCCACCCCGCGATCGGATTCCTCCATGCCGACACCGACCGCCGACGTAACACCCTCGCCCTCGACCTCGCAGAACCCTTCAAACCACTATTCGCTGAACGCCTCCTCAAACGCACCGCCCACCAAAAGCACCTCAAACCCAGCGACTTCGAAACCGACGTCGGCAAAGCCGCCCTCAGTAAGAACGGCCGCAAGAAGGTAGCAGCGCTCGCTCGCGAGGAATTCGCCACCACCATCTACCATCGCAGCCTCAAGCGACAGGCCAGCTACGAAGAACTTATCCACCTCGAAGCGCTGAAAATCGTCCGCCTCTGCCTCGAAGACAAGCCGTATAAACCGTTCCGCCCCTGGTGGTGACAAGCCATCTTCGTCATCCTCGTCTACGACACCGCAGTCGAACGCAACCCACACGTCCTCAAAACCTGCCGAAAATACCTCCACTGGACCCAGCGCAGCGTCTTTCAAGGTGAGCTCAGCGCCGCCCAATACCGAGCCCTCACCACAGCCCTGCAAGCCGCAATTGACCCCGAATGCGACAGCATCATCACCTACACCACCCGATCGCCAGACCTGATCTCCACCTCCACCCTCGGCGTCGCCCTCGCTGACACGGACGACATCATCTGACCAGCGACGCTGCATCACCGCACACCCGCCGCAAAACTCCGCCTTCATCAGACCAGCACACCTACTGCGACCTGCTGTTTTACCCTCGGGTCCTTATCAGCCCTGGAGGGCTCGCAACAAGGACGCGTTGCCGGGGCGGTCGCGGCCTGGTGGAGGGGGTCCTTATCAGCCCTGGAGGGCTCGCAACCCGACGAGGCCAGGTCCAGGGCGGCCCGCCTGCTCCGTCCTTATCAGCCCTGGAGGGCTCGCAACCGACCTGCTGCGGCGGCCGGCCTTCTCCTACTTCACGTCCTTATCAGCCCTGGAGGGCTCGCAACTTGTACGTCCGCTTCAGAACCGGGTCGTCCGGGTTCGCGTCCTTATCAGCCCTGGAGGGCTCGCAACTCGACCGACAGGCCCCAGCGGGACTTGGTCGCGACGTCCTTATCAGCCCTGGAGGGCTCGCAACGTGTTGGGGGCGAGTTGGTTGATCTTCCAGGCGGCGGTCCTTATCAGCCCTGGAGGGCTCGCAACCGGGTCACGGGCTCCGCGCCAGCACGAGACATTCCGCGTCCTTATCAGCCCTGGAGGGCTCGCAACACGGCCGTACGGAGGGCTGGCTGTTCTGCACCGCGTGTCCTTATCAGCCCTGGAGGGCTCGCAACATCCCGACCGGCCGCCGGTATCCGGTGATGTCCGCCCGTCCTTATCAGCCCTGGAGGGCTCGCAACGTGGCGAGACCGAGGCGCACGGTGGCCTGCTTGACGGTCCTTATCAGCCCTGGAGGGCTCGCAACGCGGCCGGCCCGGCTGCGCGACCGGCGGCGTGGTGCGTCCTTATCAGCCCTGGAGGGCTCGCAACGCGATGCGGACGGTCAGCAGCCAGCAGATGAGCCGCAGTCCTTATCAGCCCTGGAGGGCTCGCAACGTGGGAGGGTTAGCGGCCCTCCCACCGGCCGCCCCTTGGCGGTCCTTATCAGCCCTGGAGTGCTCGCAACCGGCGACCGAGGTGCAACGCTACGACGCGGTCATCGTCCTTATCAGCCTGGAGGGCTCGCAACTACTTCAGGGCGAACTCCGGCACGTACCGCTGCATCGTCCTTATCAGCCCTGGAGGGCTCGCAACAGCCGGCCGCGGACGTGGAGCAGACCCTGCGCGAACGTCCTTATCAGTCCTGGAGGGCTCGCAACGGCCACCGCCGCTCCATCGGAGTCGGCGTGTGCATCCTCATAGCCCTCGCGGGCTCGCAACATCATCTCCGCCGTCTACAGAGCAACGGCCGCGAAGGTCGTCATCAGCCTTGGCGGGCTCACAACCACTGTGAGATAGACCGAAGCTGCGCCCGCCGTGGTGCGGCGGGCACAGCGGCGGAGGGGGTGTCAGTGGGCGTCGGCGGCCCCGGCTTCGGTCAGGCGGTAGCGGCGGGGCGTGTCGGTGACCTGTTCGGCGAGCCCCTTGGTGGTCAGGGTGGCCAGGGCGTTTGCGATTGCCCCGGAGCTCCTCTCGATTGCCCGGCTGATCTGCGTGGCGGTGAAGGCCTCGGTGGGGTGCGCTTGCAGGTGACTGAGAACCTGCTTACGCAGGGCCCCGGGCGCCAGCCGGCCGGTACGAGGGGGCGTCGTGGGTCGGGTGTCCGGCGCCGGGTCGGCAGATGGTTTCGGGCTGCTGGGGGTGGCGTTGTGGCCGTCGTCGACGGCAGCTGCCGTGTCGTCGGCGGGGTGGGCGGTGTCGGGAGATCCGTCGGCCTCGTTCTCGTTGGTGTTGCTCTCGGCGTTGGTCGGGGTGGGGTTCGGCTCGGTGTGTTCCGCGGTGTCGGGTCCGGCCGCTCGTTCGGGGGCGGGTTCCCAGCGGTCGGGGGTGCGGCGTCCGCCTTCGAGCTGGCCGCGGGTGCGTACGGCGAGGCCGCACTGTTCCAGGTGTGCCAGGGCCTTGGTGGCGGTGGAGCGGCCGAGTCCGGTGGTGCGGGCCAGCTCGGCGGCGGTGCACTCGGTCTTGCCCGTGAGGGCGGCGAACACGTCCGCGGCGGGGCCAGGCAGTCCCGTGGCGTCTTGGGCGTCCGGCCCGGGGCTCGGGTCGCGGTGGGGGGTTGGCTGGTTCGTCATGGAGTGGGACCTCCCGTGGTGGTTCGGTGGGTGGACCCCGGCCGGGGTGCGGCCGCGATGGGGTGGCCGCGTGGGGTGCCGGTGCGTGCGCATCGCGGGTGATTCCGGTCGTCCCGCGACCATGGACGCTCGACTCTTGGGTGTTCGTCAAGCGCCGGATCTCTCCTGGTCAAAGAGATGTCGGGGTGCGGTGTCGGGTGCGGGTGCACCCGCTGGGTGCGCGTTGTCCAGGCGGGTGCGCAAGGTGCGGGCGCGCTCCTGTCCGAGGTGCAGCTGGCGACGCAGCTGGCGGATGGAGATGGGTTGGCCCGTTCGCTCCCGCCATGCGGTGTCCAGGGCCATGGCGCGCGCGAACAGTTCGCCGTCGGCGGGGTGTACGTGACGGGGGCGGGGGCGGGAGCCGGCCGCGCTGGGGCGCACCCGGGTGCCGGTGGTGGTTGCCGGGGCGGGGTGCGGTGGTCCGGCGGTGGCGGCTTTGTGCGGGATCGGAGGCGGGTGCGTGGTGGTCCGGGGTGGATCGGACGCGGGTGCGGGCGGGGTGCGGTGGTGTACCTCGGTCAGCAGGCGGCGGTAGGCGGCGATGGTCTCGGCCAGGGCGATCAGCAGCAGCGGGGGCGTCAGGTGGAGAAGTACCGCGGCTGGGTCCGCCTGGCGGGGGAGGCCGATGCGTCCGTCGGGCCACAGCGAGGCCCAGGTGTTCATGAGTGCTGCGCACAGGCCGGTGCCCCAGCGCATGGTGGTCGACCAGGCCGGCGGGGTGAGGCCCCAGCCGGCTAGGCGGGAGTCGGCGTAGAGGGTGCCGGCCAGAGCGATGCTGATTATGGGGTCCAGCAGGATCGCGATCGGCAGCGGGATGCCGCGGCTGGTGGCGAAGCCGGTGACGTTGACTGCGGTGAACACCAGCGCCAGGAATCCGACCGCGCACAGCACCGCGGTGAGCGCGCGCAGCATCCGGGCTGCCTCTTCGGGCGGTGGTCCGTTCACCGGCGGCCCTTGCCGGCCGCGGGGCGGGTCGCTCCCTGGTAGGTCGGCCTTTGAGTGCCGGCTGGGCCTTCGCGTACGACGGCTCCGGGCCGTGGGGCGTCGATCGCGCGGCTGGAGCCGCTGTAGAGGGCGACGTGGGTGATGTGCCCTGTACCGGTGCCGAAGAACAGGAGGTCCCCGGGAAGCAGCGGAGCACCGCGGGGTACGCGTGGGCCGTGGCGGTACTGGTCCTGGGCGACGCGGGGCAGGGTGATGCCGGCGGAGGCGTAGGCGGCCTTGGTCAGTCCGGAGCAGTCGAAGCCGCCCTCGGCCGGGCTGTCGCCGCCCCACACGTAGGGCGCGCCGAGCTGGGCGCGGGCGAAGGCGACCGCCTCGGCCGCGGCCCCGGTTCGGGCCGGGGCGGCGGACTCGTACCTGTCGGCGATGGCGAGGACACGGTTCACGTATGTGTCGGAGTGGTTGTAGTGCCAGATGGCGCGCCGTAGGTTCTGGCCGTTCTTGGCGCCGTTGGCGCACAGCAGCCGGGCGGCGGCGTAGACGGCGTCGACCGGGTCCCAGGGTGTCGGCGGTTTCTTCCCGCCCGGCGGTACCGGATGGGCGTACTGCCTGAAGGTGGAGGGGAGGAACTGCATCGGCCCGACCGCGCCCGCCGAGGACTTCATGGTGGGGTGGCGCGCGTGGTCGGACTCGACCTTGCCGATCGCGGCGAGGACCGCCCATGACAGGCCCGGGCACTCCTTCGCGGCGCGCTGGTAGAGGGCGAGCAGGTGGGCGGGGATGTCTGCCAGTGCGTGCTTGCTCGGCGAAGCCGCCACGTTGCCGCCGGAGGACAGACCGCCCAGCAGCGCGGCGATGACGACGGCGACCAGCAGCGGGAGCGCGAGGATCGCGCAGCCGATACTTCCGGTGGTCTTGGCGAGCAGCGAGGTCACGAGCCCGCCCCGGTGGCGGGCGGGAGCGGGGGTACGGGGAGGGTGAGGGCGGTGTCGGCGTCGGTGGGCTCCAGTTCGCAGGCCGGGCTGAGCCGGGGCCACCGGGTGGCGAGGTGGGTGAGGGTGGTGCGCCGCGTGTCTCCGGGGGCCAGGGGGCTCCACCAGGGGCCCCAGGGTTCGGTGGTGGTGAAGTCCGCGGACGAGGTGGCGATGTTCAGGTCCAGTTCGCGTGCGGCGGTGGCGAGGCGGCGGCGCAGGGCCTGGTCGCGGGAGGCGGTGCGGGTGTGGATGAGCAGGGCCGGCCGGGCGCTTGCCGTGGTGGTGGTGAAGGCGGCGTAGCCGGTGAGTTTCGCTTCGACGCGGGACAGGGGCTGGCTGCCGGTGTCGTATTCGAGGAAGAACGGGAGCAGCAGGTCGCCGTCGGCGTAGTGGGCGTAGGCGTCGGGGCGGACGATGTCGCCCCAGCGGCGGGCGCAGGAGCGCTCGGAAAGCCACAGCGGCAGTCCGGTTGTGGCGGCGGTGCGGCCGTGGGCGGCGAGGTGCACGAGGAGTTCGTTGACGCCGAGGTCGTGGCCGAGGGAGGGGCTGTAGGCGACGCGGCCGGTGTGGCTGGGGCGCCAGCCCAGGTCGGTGAGGTCGCATCCGGCGTGGGCGGCGAGTACGGCGGCGCCGGCCGGGCCGAGGGTGTAGTGCTCGGGGGCGGAGCCGGTCTGGGTGAGGGGGCGGAAGGAGTCGAGGACGGCGTGGTGGTGCAGGGTGCGCAGGCGGCGCTGGGCGGAGCGCAGGGAGGTGTAGGCGAGGCTGGCGATCTGGTGGGTGGTCAGGACGCGGTGTTCGTTCAGCATCCGGGTCAGCCACAGGTCGCGGGCGGTGAGGATGCGGGAGAGGGCGGCGATGTCGGTGTGCGGGGTGGTGCGTCGGCGGGTGGTGGCGGCGCGGGCGGTGTAGCGCGAGCCGGGGCCGGAGGCCGGGCGGGGGAGTGCGGGCATGCTGGATCTCCACCAGGGGTGTGGGGCGGGAGGGGTGTGTCAGGGGCGGGTGGCCGGGCGGGGGCCGGTACGTCCGCCGGCGGCGGCTCGTAGGTCCTTGGCCCGGCCGGGCACGGCGGGCGGTAGGGGCCGGGTGGTGAGGGTGAAGGCGGCGGATTCGGCGCCGCCGGTGAGCAGGTGGGCGGCGGCCTGGTAGGGGCCGAGGTGGGCGAGGTCGTGCGCGGCCAGGGTGGGCAGGGTGTGCCGTTCCAGGGCGCCGGCGTCTTCCGGGGAGGCGTTGAAGAAGATCTTGTTGCGGGCGTTGGCGGAGATGCCTTCGCGCAGGTCGCGCGGGAGCTGTGCGAGGTGCTGGTGGGCGAGGAGCATGGACAGGCGGTAGCCGCGTGCCTCGGCGAGCATGTCCTCCAGCGGGTAGGGGAGGGTGAGGAAGTTGTGCGCCTCGTCGATGCTCAGCGTGGCGTCGATGCGGGTGTGCTCGGGGACGCGGGCGCGGGCGGCTGCCGCCTGCCAGGTGCCGGCGACGATGAACGAGCCCAGCAGCCGGGCGGTCTCCTCGCCGAGGGCTCCCTTGGGGAGGCGGGCGAGGAGGATGCCGCCGTCGAGGACGTGGCCGAGGCCGAAGGTGGAGGGGCCGGCGGAGATGGTGCGGCGGGCGAAGTCCCGTAGCAGGAAGGCGCGCAGCTTGTTCATGACCGGGCCGATGACGGCGGCGCGGGAGGGCTCGGACATGGACTCGTACCAGGCCCAGAAGCCGCGCAGCACCGGGTCTTTGAGCGCGGGGATGATGCGCAGCCGGTAGGCGGACTCGCCGAGGAGGCGGGGGACGTCGGCGAGGGTGACCAGTTGGCGGGTACGGTCGCGGTGTTTGAGGAGGGTCAGGCAGGCGGCCCGCATCACGTCGTCGGTGCGCGGGCCCCAGAAGGCGGTGAAGATCCGGCGGAAGATGCCGGTGATGTTGTCGACGACGACGTCGATGTCGGTGCCGTCGAGGACGTTCAGGCACGGCGGGGTGTGCGGGTCGTCGGGGTCGATGAGGACCAGGCGGTCGGCGCAGGTGTCGGGGAGGCGGTCCAGGAGGTCGGTGACGAGGTCGCCTTTGGGGTCGATGACGATGACGCCCCGGTGGTGGCGTACGTCGTGAAGGGCGAGGTTGGCGATGAGGGTGGACTTGCCGGAGCCGGTCGCGCCCATGACGTGGAGGTGGTGGCGGACGTCGGTGACCGCGAGGCCGATTCCGCGGCGCGCGCCGGTGTCGGAGCGGCCGAGGGGCTTGACGCCGTTGCCGGGGGAGGGCTCGGGGACCTGCGGGGGTGGCAGGACGGAGCGGGCGCCGGCCCGGCGGACGCCTGGGGCGTCCGGGTCGAGGGGCAGGTGGGCGAGGGCGGCGAGCTCGGGGACCGACAGCAGCGCGGGGCGGGCGAGCGGGAAGCCTCGGGCGCTGAGGTACGGGTCGGGATGGCGTAGCCGGGTGCGGGCGAGGTAGTTGCGGTCGGCGTAGAGGCCGAAGGAGGAGGCGAGGGCGTGGGCCCGGCCGCGCGCCACGTCCTCCGAGCGTTCTGCTTTGGGGGAGCAGGTGGCGGCGTAGGTGAGGGTGCACTGCCACTGCGGGCCGGAGAGCTTGGTGGCCGACTGCCGTACGGCGACGCTGTGCTCGGGGTCCTGCTTGCCGGTGGCGGCGGGCTGGGCGCGGTGGAACAGCAGCGCGGTCAGGGCAAGGAGGCGGGCGGGAGTGCGTCCGGCTTTGAGGCTGCGGGCGTGGCGGCGGGCCCGGCGCAGCGCGCTGCCGGTGGCGGGGCGGGCCAGGATCTGCACGCACGCGGACTCGTCCTCGCCCATGCCGGTGGCGGCCTGGAGGAGCGCTCGGAGCGGGTCGGCGGCGTGGTCCGTGCGCAGCGGGAGGACGTCGGGGCGGGCCGGGCGCAGCCTCCCCGCGGAGACCGTGTGGCCGGGCGCAAGGAGTGGGGCGGGTG
The DNA here is from genome assembly GCF_039531005.1 of Streptomyces synnematoformans. NCBI lineage: Bacteria > Bacillati > Actinomycetota > Actinomycetes > Kitasatosporales > Streptomycetaceae > Streptomyces > Streptomyces synnematoformans. The sequence continues at coordinate 12,334 of NZ_BAAAPF010000008.1, read as the reverse complement.
CGGTGACGCGGGTGTGGGCGCCGGGCCAGGCGGCCTCGACGGCGCGGCGTACGAGGCCCAGCGGTACGGTGCCGGGCAGCCACAGGCGGATGGACAGCCCGGTGTGGGACCAGGTGTATTCGAAGGCGAGATGCGGCTGGCCGGTGGTGATCCGGCGCCACCAGGGGCGTAGGAGACCGGCGAGCTGAGCCCACAGGACTTCACCGCCGCGGGGCGCGACGGTGGGCGGCGAGAGGACCTCCACACAGCGTGCGCCCTGGGCGTGGCGCTGCTCGCGCCGCCGGCGCAGGCGGGTGTTGAGCACGTAGCCACTGGTCACGGCGACGGCTGTGCACGGGGCGACGATCGGCGCGTGGGCGGCGAGCCAGCCGACGGCCTGGCTGCCGACCGTGGCCCAGCTGCCGGGGTTGGTGAGGAAGTCCACCAGCGGCCCGCTCGGCTGGGGCGCGGTGTGGGCTGGGGGCGCCGTCATGCCCCTCCTCCCACGTCGTCGCCGACGAGGGCATCGGCGTAGGGGTCATCGGTGTCGGGTTCCTCGTCTTCCGGGTGTCGGGTGATGAGTTCGCCGGGATCCGTGGTGATCACCTCGTGTTCGCCGGGGGCGGCGACGCTGATCAGGGCGACCTTGTGCCGGCGGTCGCCGGTCAGCAGCAGGGCCTCGCCGCGGGTCGCGGAGAGCAAGAACTCGCGCTCGCCGTGGCAGAGGTGGAAGTTCTCGCTGATCACGTCGATGGCCTGCGGGGCTTGGCGGAGCAGGATCTGGGTGGCCGCGTTGGAGACGATGGCCCGGCCGAGCGGGGAGGCGAGGACGTCGTCGGCGTCCTGGGTGACCATCGCAAGACCGGTCCAGTGCTTGCGTGCCGCCTTGGCCAGGCGGAACAGGAAGCGCGCACCGGCCCCGTCGCGCATCAGCAGCCACGCCTCGTCCACCACGACCAGGTGACGACCGTGGTGGGCGCGGTCGGTGACCTGCCGCCAGATGGTGTCCAGCGCGAGCAGCATGGCCGGTGCCTTGACCTCGTCGGGGAGCTGACGCAGCGCGAACACGACGAGGTGCCCGGTGGTGGAGACGGTGCTCGCGCCGTTGAACAGCCGTGCGTGCGAGCCGGTGGTGAAGGGAACGAGCCGGTCGGTGAGATCGGCCGCCGTCTCGCCGCCGTCGTCGGCCACGACCGCGGCGAGGTCGCCGAGAGTGGGCGGGGTCCGTCGCCAGGTGCGAGGGTCTGTGGTGATCCCGGCGCGGGCGTAGGTGGTCAGGATGGCCTGATCCAGCACCGCCTTCTCCGCCGCGGTCAGGTTGCTGCCCAGGAGAACGGCGAGGAAGGTGTGCAGGAACAGCACGCGCCGGGTCAGGACGTCCTCGCCGCCGTCGGTCGCGGCCGGGAGGTCGAAGGGGTTGAGGCGTACGCCGTCGGCGCCCAGGGCGACGACGTTCCCGCCGACGGTGTCGGCGAGGCGGACGTATTCGTCCTCCGGGTCGATCACCGAGGCCGTGACACCGGTGAACAGCAGGCGGAGCAGCTCCAGTTTGGTCAGGTACGACTTGCCGGCCCCCGAGCGGGCCAGGGTGATGGAGTTGTAGTTGTCCTGCGCGAAGCGGTCCCACATCACCGGAGCTGCGGAGACGGTGTTCAATCCGTACAGGACCCCGCATGCCGTGCCGTTCTCGTCTGCGGTGATCGGCAGGTCGGGGCTGGTGAAGGGGAAGCACGCGGCGAGTGCGGCGGTGTCGAAGGTGCGGCGCGTCTTGAGGGTGTCGATGCCGAGCGGGAGGGTGGCCAGCCAGCCCGGCAGGGCCCGGTACGTGGTCGGGGCGACCGTCATCAGCAGCGACTCGGCGGTCGCCCTGACGGCGGCGGCCTGCTCGGCCAGGCTCTCCTCGTCCGGGGCGTGCACGGTCAGGTACAGGGCGACGTGGAAGAGTTTTCCCTCGCCGCGGGCGATGCGATACGCGAGGTCGGCGGCGTCCGCGGCGGCGGCCTCTACCTCCGGATCGTCCAGGTGCCCCTTGTCGAAGCCGGTGCGGCGGCCGGACTCCAGCCGGGCCCGCTGCTTCTTCAGTCCGGCCGCCGCCACGGGGTTGGGGACGGGCTCGATGTGCAGGGCGATGTCGAGGTGGCCGGGGAAGTTCAGCAGCGGGGCGAGCCAGCCGGGGGCGACTTCGGCCGGGTAGCCGCTGACCACCAGGGTGGTGGCCAGGTGTTCGCCGATGGCGAGGGCGCGGGCGTGTACCTCGATGGCCTCGGGGCCGTTCACGTCCAGCAGGCGTGCGGCGTCGACAGCCGGTGCGTCGTTCTTCGGGCGGTGGCGGCTGAATCGGAGCAGGGTCATGCGTGGGCACCTTCCGGTCCGTCCTCGGCTGGGGTGGGGGTGTCGGGGTTGCAGGCCGCGCTGACCAGCTCGGCGCTCTGCCCGCTGTCCAGCGGGGTGACCGTGACCTCGGCGGCGGCCAGCGCGCGGGCTGCCTCGGCCGAGCGCTGCAGCACCCGCCCCTCGCCCGTGCGGCGCCGCCCGCCGGGTGCCGCCGCTTCTTCCCGGGAGATCAGCACGATCTGCCGCCCGAGCAGGTGGCCGCCCGCGGCGAGGTCGGCGAGGAACTCGGCGTGCGCGCGGGCGGCCCGCTCCAGTGCGGGATGCGGAAGCGCGGCGGCGTGGTGCTGGAGGGTGGTGGCGAGCGGCGCGAGGTCGATGCGGTGGCAGCGGACCAGCAGTTGGGTGGGGCCGGTCAGGGAGTTGAGCCAGCGGGCGAACGCGGCGGTCAGGCCCTGTTGCTCGGCCGCCGAGCGGAGCTCGAAGTTCACGGTGGAGCAGGCCGCCAGCGCCGCCTGTCCCTCACCGCCCAGGTCGAGCACTCCGTCTGAGGTGATGCCGTCGTACGGCATGCGCACCGCCGACGGAGGCGGACCGGCGGCGTCAGCCCAGCGTTCGGGGACGGCGGTCGGCAGGGGCGGCACTCCCTCGGGCGCGTACACGCGGCGCCCCCGGGCGCGGGTGTGGGCGAGCGCGGCGAGCAGGAAGCGGTCCAGGCCGATGCCCTCCCGCCGGCCGACCGCGAGGACGGCCACCGCCCCGGCGATCGGGATGACCAGTACGACGTACGTGAGCGGCGTCATGAAGGCGCGGGTGGCCCACCAGCCGCCGTACAGCACGACTCCGGCCAGGGAGAGGATGGCGGTCTGCCGGGCGGTGAACGGTCCGAGGAGGCGGTCGGGGCGTGAGATGTCGGCCGGAATGCGGGTGGCGTACGAGGCGTCTGCTGCCTCGTCAGGTGGGTGCATGAGGGCTTACCTCCGCGGCGGTTCGAGGGGCAGCCGCAACTGCATGGGTCGTGGTAGACGCACGCGGACGCGGCTTACGGGTACAGGAAGGGCCAGCCGCCTGGCCCGGCGGGCCTCGGCAGGGTGGGGCACGGCGCGGGGGCTCCTCGGCGTAGGCGGAACGGGAGCCGCCGCACTCCCGCGGCGTCGAGGAGCGTGGCCTGGCCCTCCACTGGCGCCGGGAGCATCGGCGCCCATGAGGGCTTGCTGTACGTCGGCGGTGACCGCGCGGTATCCGCCCTGACTGCCCGGGGCGCCCAGTGCGGGCTGACCTGCCGCCCCTGGCCGGCCACCGGAGCGGGCGAGAACTGCACGGCCGCCGGCGGGCACGGCCCCGGGCCCGCCTCCCACACCACCTCGACCAGGCCCGGCGGGCGGCCGACCGCCCCCGGGCCGGCCAGCGCCACCCCCGGGCCCGCTGCTGCCGCCACCGGATCCGCTCCCGCGACCACCAGGCCCGCTGCTGCCCCCACCGGGCTGGCACGGTCCGCAGCCGGATCCGCCGCGGCCCGCGCCCGGCCGGCCACCGCCGCCGGGCATGCCACCGATGCCGCCGGTTCCCCGGCTTCCGCCACCAGGCCCGCGCCCGCCTTCACCGGGCCGGCCACCGCTGCCGCGCCCGCCACCGGAACCGCCCGGCCCACCCCTGCCCCCTCTGGGCCGGCCAGCACCGCCGCCCCCGCCGGGTCCGCCACGGCCAAGGCCGAGCCCGGCGGCCCCGCCACGTCCGCGCGGCCCGCCGCGCCGGCGGAGCGGGCTCGCGCCGGGCAGGTAGTGGTCCAGCAGCCGGTACATCGCCAGGTGCTTGAGCATCCGCACCCCGGCAGGCGCGTGCGCACTACTCAGTGGGGAGCCGCGTAGGACAACCCGGAGTGTCCAGCCGGGGATCTTGAACAGCACCCAGAACAGGGCCACGCCGGCGAGCATCGTGCCCAGCTGATCGGACTTCGGAATGCCCAGAGTCCTGGCGCCGGGAGCGAAGAACAGCTTCAGCGCCAGAACGAACGTCATCGACTGCGCGATCTGAATGACCAGGCAACCGCCCAAGGCACGCCACCACAGCCGAGCGACCGGATCGGTCAGCGGATGCGCGTGACACGCGAGCATCAACGGTGCGGCCACCGCCAGCAGCGCCATCACCGCGACGCGTACCAGGAACCCGATCAGCACCGCGAGCACCAGCGCGATCATCACGATCGCCAGGATCAGCAGATACAGCTTCAACCCCGCGCCGCCGAACAGGGCGAAGGGGAGCACTTGCTCGACCATGCCCTGCCCGGCATCCGACATGCCGGTGGCCATGATCGCGTGGGCCAGAGCGTTGGACAGGCTGATCGCCTTGCCCATCACCGTCAGCGAGATCGCCGCCGCGACCATCCCCAGCAGCAGCCGCGGCAGGATCTGCTGCAGCGCGTAGCGGGTCTGAACGGTCTCGTATCCCATGACCGTGATGCCGCCCGCGGTCACGAACAGCACGTAGATGCCGGCCGTGATGCCCAGCGTCGCCGTCCACAGCCGCTTGATGTCCGCGTGCTTGGTGACGTCGGGCGTCGCCAGGAGAGTGTCGGCGAGCAACTCCCGGACCGGTTTCATGATCTGCTCGATCAGCGTTCCCAGGAAGGAGGTGATCGCGTCCACGACCATCCCGGGGACGTCGAGGAAACCGAGAACGCTGCCTCCGTTGTTGCAGTCGCTCGGGTCGCCGTCCAGCTCGCACGCCTGAGGCGTCTGACTCGGCGTCGGTTCAGGCGAGGACGGCGCCTCCGGCTCGGTGTCGGGGCGGCCCGGGGTGGGGGTTGCACCGGGCGCAGGATCCGGCCTCGGCTCGGGCTCCGGGGAGGGAGCCGCGGGCTGAGGCGCCGGCCGCGGTTCAGGCTCGGGCGGGTCCGGAGCCGCCGGGACCAGAGCAGCGGTGCCTACGGCGTGCGCGGAGTCCGACGGGGCCAGCGGAACCAGCACCAGGGCCGCCAGGAACATCACAGGCAGCGCGCGGCCCAGGTACCGGGTGCCGGTCACTGCCCGCCCTCGTCTGCCCCGACGATACCCTGCAGCACCGTCACGATCACCGGAGCCAGGATCGCCAGTCCGTAGCCGATGCCTGCGGCCTTCAGCGCGCGCTTGGCGGCCTCGACCTCCCCGGGATCACCGCCGGCCATCAGGTAGCGCAGTCCGCCGAAGGTGAGGAACAGGGTGGCCAGACCGGTGAGGATGCCGACAATCCAGTTGCGCAGGTTCGTGATGACGGTCGGGATGTCCGCCACCGCCCACACGTACAGCGGCTCCGTCAGCAGCGTCACCGCGGTGAAGGCCGCGATGAACCCCAGCCGGAAGCACCAGCGGCCGAGCGACCAGACCTCGGGCCGGGACGGCCGGCGGAATCTCCCGAGCATGGGCACACCTCCATCGGGCAATCAGCAGGACACGAGCAGGAGTCGCCGTAGGCGGGGCGCAGGAGGGCAGGGGCGGGGTGAGCAGAACCCTGGACCCGGGCGCCGGCCTCCTTACGCGGATGCGGCGGGAAGGGTTTCTCGGGTGTCAGCACGAGACGGCCGTGCTCACCCCGCACCTGGCGACACCGCCCCGGCCCGGGACGTCGGCCGCCGCCCCGGACCAGAACGGGCGGCCTGGCCCGACGCCGGACCGAGCCGCTGTACACCGTGAATAGAGAGACCGGTGGCGGGAATTGACGCCACGCCACCGAAGATCCCCCGTTCGGACGCCCTACACCTCCTGCACCCGACCCCGCAGATACGCGGCCAGGTGCTCCTCGGCTGCCCTGCGGTGCCGGTAGAGCTGGCGCACACTCACGCCGCGCTCGGCCGCAAGCAGGCTCATCGGTTCGCCGTCGAGGCGGGTACGGGCGATCAGCCGTGCCTCCGCCACGTTGACCACCCGGGCCTTGACGGCGCGGGCGAGCACCGTGAACTCGTCCACCGGCTCGCCCCGGTCCGCCTGCAGCGCGGCGCACAGGTGGTCCAGGTGCGCGGCCGCCGGGCCGGCCTCCCGGCTCGCGCGGCGGTGCGCGGCGTACACCACACGGTGCACCGCCCGGTCGGCCGCGCTGAACAACTCCCGATCCAGCCGCTCCCCGCCAAGGTCCACCGTGCGCAGGGCCGCGGCGACGGCGGCCAGGGCCTCCTGCTCGATCTCAGCGCGCTCCAAGTGGGCGGGGCGGGCCAGCCGGGCGAGCATCCGGCGCAGCACCGGAACGGTCATGGCCACAGCGACTGCACCCCACGGTTCACCCAGAACGCGGGCACGCCGGACCACCTCACGCCAGGTCTGCTCGCGCAGCTCTTCGCGGGTGGAGGGGTGGGCCAGGTGCGTACGGACCCGGTCGACCGTCCATGCCGCACGGTCGGGGTCATCACACACCAGGTGCGCGGGGAAGGTGAGCGGCTCCGTTCCCTGAGCGAGGGCGAGGAACCCCCGCTCCAGCTCCCCCAGCGGGGAACGAAGGCTGCAGCGCGAACTCGGTGCGGGGCGGTGAACTGCGTGTCGGCGGTGCATGGCGCATCTCCCGTGACGACGTGGACAACTTCCGCCGCCACTCCTCCCAAGCCCCCGGGCCACCGCCGGCCCACCCGCATGCCAGTGCCGCGTCACCGCCAACCGAATCGCCCGGCATGTGCGAAGGCCCTGCCCCGGCCCTCCCCGGCCGACCTGGAGCGCCGCCCCATACAGAGCAAAGTGAATCGAACACAGAAATTCTCGACATCCCTCTGCCTGCCCACCGTGTGGCTCGCCCCAGCGGCTCGCCGGTGGCTCGCCGGTGGCACACGACTGGCTCGCACACACCGCGACGTGCGCAAACGCCGCACAGGGCCGGGATAGCCGGGAGGCGCCGGGCGTACGCAAAGCGGCCCTTCAAGGAGATCGAACAGTCACGACGCGATGGCAAAGATCAACCGGCGAGTCTCTATTACTCACGTCAGCACGAGTACGGCCGGACCCCGACGCACCGGGCGCCGCCCATCGCATGCCGAACCCCACCCCTCCCCGCTCCCGTACCTCCCGATCCCTGCCGACCACCATCTGGCTCCCCGACCCGGACGAACCCGCCGCTCCCATCCCCGGCGCGGTACTGCCCGCCTGGGCCATCGACAAGCTCCGCACCGACTTCGTCGACCGCCCCGCCCACGAGCCCGCCCCCCTCCTCAAGATCGCGATCCGGGACATGACACCCGGTATGGACGCCCGGATCCCCGTCACCCCCTTCACCGCCCCGGCCGACGACGAGGACAGCGTCAGGAAGCCGTCCCTCCTCCTGGCGGAACTCCACCCCGACGCGCTCCCCGCTGCTCCCACAGCATTCGGCGACAGCGAGCTGCCCGGCGCTGCCGAAAGCGACTGGCCCGGCTTCTTCCACCGCGCCCACCGGCTCCTGCCCGCGGACGGTCTCCTGCTGCTGGCCACCCGCCAACGCCGGGACGCCGGCCGACTCACCGACCCCCTCGGCATCCTGATCGCATCCGCCCGCACCGCCGGCTTCCGCTACCTCCAGCACATCGTGATCGCCTACGGCCGCCCGGCCGGCGACCGCCTGGAACCCGCCCGTCCCGCTGACACCTCCGGCGGCGTCGCGCACTGCGACCTCATCGCCCTGTCCGCGATCCGCCACACCTAGACCCAGGCCAAGGAGAACGCCGTGCCCTCCCCGCTCTCGGTGTGGAACACCGCACCCACCTCCGCCCCAGCCCAGCGCAGGAACCGCTACGTGCCCGGATCCGCCGCCCACCCCGCCAAGATGCTCCCGCGCATCGCCGCCCACGCGATCGCCACGTACACCCGCCCCGGCGACCTGGTCCTGGACCCGATGTGCGGCATCGGCACCACCCTCGTCGAAGCCATCCACCTCGGCAGGCACGCCCTCGGCGTCGAGTACGAACGCAAGTGGGTCACCCTCGCCCGCCGCAACGTCGCCCATGCCACCCACCAGGGCGGCAGCGGCTCCGGCGACGTGCGCTGCGGCGACGCCCGCCGGCTCACCCAGCTCATCCACGCAGAGCACCACGGCGAGGTCGCCCTCGTCGTCACCTCACCGCCCTACGGGCGCTCGGTGCACGGACAAGTCCGCTCCACCCGCGAGACCGGCGAACGCGGCGTGGTCAAAAAGGACTACCGCTACAGCCACGACCCCTCCAACCTCGCCCACGTCGCCACCGACCGGCTCCTGGACGCCTTCACCGACATCCTCACCCAGTGCCGACACGTCCTCCGGCCCGGCGGCACCGTGGTCGTCACCACCCGCCCCTGGCGCGAACGCGGCGAACTCATCGACCTGCCCTCCGCCGTCCTCGCCGCCGGCCAGGCCGCCGGACTCACCCCCTCCGAGCGCTGCGTCGCCCTCCTCGCCGGCATCCGCGACAGCCGCCTGATCACCCGCCCCTCGTTCTTCCAGATGAAGAACGTCCAGGACGCCCGCCGCCAGGGCACCCCCCTCGCCGTCATCCAGCACGAGGACGTCCTGGTCTTCACCCGCCCCAGACAGCCCACGCAGCACTGCCCGGAAGCATCGGCCTGCACAACCAACAGCGCCCGCACTGCGCCACCCGCGGCAGCCATCCGATCCCGCACCTGCACCCACAGAGGCCGCCGTGGCGGCCACTGATCTCCCGATCGGCAGCCTGTTCTCCGGAGTCGGCGGCCTGGACCTCGCCGTCCAGACCGCGCTCGGACGCCACATCGCCTGGCACGCCGAGACCGGCCCCCACGCCGCCCGGGCCCTGGCCCGGCACTGGCCGGACGTCCCCAACCTGGGAGACGTCCGAGCCACCGACTGGCACAGCGCCGCCCCCGTGTGCGTCCTCACCGCCGGATTCCCCTGCCAGGACCTCTCCGTCGCCGGCCCCCGCACCGGCCTGGCCACCGGCACCCGCTCCGGCCTCTGGCACCACGCCACCCGTGCCATCGAAGCCCTCAACCCCTGCCTGGTGGTGATCGAGAATGTCCGCGGCCTGCTCTCCACCCGAGCCGGAATCCACACCCTTCGCCACGTGGAACCCTGCACGCGGTGTACGGGAGACCGCCCCGATCAACCCCGCATGCGGGCACTGGGCGTGCTACTCGCAGACCTGGCCGACCTCGGGTACGACACGAACTGGACGTGCCTACGCGCCTCCGACATCGGCGCCCCGCACCGCCGCGAACGCATCTTCCTCACCGCCTGGCCCCAGACGCCCCGATGCCGGGCCGCTGCTGAAGACCCCGACGGCGAACCTGGGCAGCAACGGCGGCTCCCAGCACCCGGACAAGCGCAAGGCCGCAGGCCACGGCCCGACCCTGGCCGACGAGATCGAACACTTCCTGCCCACCCCGCGAGCCAGCGACAACACCAGCGGCTCACCGAACCACAAGCACGGCACTGCCTCCACCGAGACGAGACGCGCTGCGCACGGCACGCCGGCCGGAGCTGCCGCGGAGGACGACCCCGCGTATCCGCTGCCCCACCCGGCCTCATCCGACGAGACAGACCGCGCAGGCACGCCTCCGACATGCAAAGTCGGCGTGAACCAACACATCGGGGCGACTCACCCGCCCGCTGGTGGGGCCCCTACCTGGCCGCCATCCGACGATGGGAGCACATGACTGGAAGGGCCGCGCCCCGCCCTACCCAGTCCGGAAGGGGCCGGTTGTCCACCGACTTCATCGAATGGATGATGGGCGACCCTCAAGGCTGGGTCACCGGCACCGAGGGACTGCCCCGCGGCACCCAGCTCCGCCTCCTCGGCAACAGCGTCGTCCCCCACCAAGCCGCCCGCGCCTTGGAGATCCTTCTCCCCGGGGGCATCCCCGCACATGTTCCTGCTCAGTGCCACTGCCCGCGAGCGGAGACCGAACGATGACCGCGGTCGAGCCGCCGGACGACGGGGCACAGGCCCGCGGGCTTGACGCGGTGCCCGAGGTGGAGCGTCCATGGTCCACCCCCGGCCCGGCAGCCGGCACCCCGCCGAGCTCCACCGCGCCCACCGTCAACTCCCGGAAAGGAAGAGGCGGACGTCCCCGCTCCGCGGATCGTGAACGTTCCGCCCCGGACAGTGCGGATCGGCTGCTGACCGTGGGGGAGGTCGCGGCGTGGCTCAGGGTCAGTCAGGCCAGCGTCAGGAACAAGTACCGGCTGTGGGGCATCCCGCCCCAGAAGGTCGGACGCCTCCTGCGATTCCGCGCACGCGACGTCACCCGCTATCTCGACAAGCATTACGGCTGACGCGAGCCCGCGCCGGCCCGCGAGGAGGATGCAGGACCGGTGGCCACCGTCTACCAGCGCTGCAAGAGCGACAAACGCAACAGCAACTACCCCTGTACACGAGACCGCTGCGGTCACCCGTGGACCGTCCGCTACCGCGAGCCCGGCGTCTCGCGGGCCGAACGCCAGCCCAGCTTCGAGAAGAAGACCCAGGCTGACGCCTTCGCCGCACGCCTGGAACGCGACAAGTACGAGGGTTACTACCTCGATCCCCAGTGCGGCGACATCCCCCTGCGCGAGTACGCCCCCGAATGGCTGGCCCGCCAGGTCATCGCGGAGGGCACCTGGCGCAACTACGAGAGCTTCCTGCGCATCCACCTCCTCCCCGCCCTGGGCGACAAGACCGTCATCGGCATCCGCACCAGGGACGTCGAGACGTTCGTGGCCGCCATCAGCAAGAAGCTCGCCCCGAGCACCGTCCGCGACCGCATGAAGATGGTCACCAGCATCTTCAAGACCGCGATCAAGGAAAAGCGGCGCTCCGACGACCCAACCGACGGCATCAAGCTCCCGCGCGCCGGATCCCACGCGGTCGACGAGGACGAGATCCCCACCCTCTACGAGGTGGACCTCATCGCCAAGCAGATCTCACCCCAGTACCGGCTCACGATCTACCTCCAGTCCGGCGCCGGGCTGCGGATCAGCGAGACCCTCGCCTTCTCCGCCGACTGCCACCGCGACGGCTTCCTCCGCATCCGCCGCCAGATCAGCTCCAAGGCCCACCGCGAGGACTGCGTCACCCGGTTCATCCCCCTCAAGCACCGCGCCGAGAACGAGTACCGAGACATCCCCACCCCCGCCTTCCTCGCCGACGAGATCGACACCCACCTACGGCAATGGGGCACCAGAACCGCAGACGGCGTCGAGACCCTCTTCGCCCCGCGCGAGCGCGGCAAGCGCACCATGCCCACCGCCGTCACCTACGGCTACCACTTCCGCAAAGCACTCACAGAAGCGGCCATCGTCAAGCCGGACGGCAGCCCGAAGTACACCCCCCACGGCCTGCGGCACTTCTTCGCCTCCACCGCCCTGGCCCACGGCATCCCGATCCACGAAGTGTCCCGCTGGCTCGGCCACAAATCGATCAAAACTACTGTCGACGTCTACGGCCACCTCGTCCCCGCCTCCTGGGACCGCTGCCGAACGATCATGCACCACGCGCTGCGACCTGGACAGTCCTACGGGGGTGACTGAAGGGATCGGATGGGCTCGCTTTGCAGAGCAGCTTTGTGTCTAAAGGGCTAATTGATGTGATGTAAGTCACTGAGATGGCTGGCTGAATTGCCCGGGATTGCCGGGAATCATGGTCTAGTCCAGACGTGATCGGTGCCGTTAGGTTGACGCGACGTTACGTTGAGTTGTCTCAGGGGTGGGGCTCTGTTGGTGTTGCGTGGGCTTGGGCTGGGTTGTCGGGCGTGGTTGACGGCGGGGTTGGGGACGGCGCTGTTGCTGGGCGCGGCGCCGGTCGTGGAGGCGGGTGCGGCTCCGGTTGGTGTGCGTGCGCCCTCGGCGGTTTCGTCGGACGCTGGTGCGGCGGGTGCGGCGACGGAGGGTGAGGCGGCGGCGCGGGCGGAGCGTACCGGTGAGCCGGTGGAGATCCTCTCGTTGCGCGGTGAGTCGAGCGAGGTGTTCGCGACCCCCGACGGGAATCTGGAGGCGCGTGAGTACCTGCGGCCTGTGCGGACCCGCGTGGGCGGCGAGTGGAAGCCGGTCGACACCGGGCTGGCTCCGGCCGCGGATGGCATGGTGGCGCCGGGGGCGACGGCCGTGG
>NZ_BAAAPF010000007.1:0-64768 GCF_039531005.1 Streptomyces synnematoformans | reverse complement strand
GCCCATGAGGAGGAAGAGGACCCAGCCGCGTGCAGTCATGCCGGTCAGCGTCCGCCCGCGCCAGCAGCGCCCGCTCGATGCGGAGTTCGGTGGCGGTGTCGAGGCCGGAGAGCGCGTCATCCATGATCAGCAGCCGCGCGTCGCGGGCGAAGGCGCGGGCCAGGCCCAGGCGTTGCAGCTCGCCCCCGGACAGCGGCACGTCCGCGGCGGGGGTGGCGTAGCCGGCGGGCAGGGCCCGTACGAACGCGTCCGCGTCGGTCGCCTGCGCCGCCGCGACCTCGCGCTCGGCCGCGACCGGGGTGCGGGCGTCGGCGTACGCGAGAGCCTCGGCCACCGTGCCGCCGAGCAGGAACGGGCGCGCGAACGCGTACGCCACCGCCGCCCGCAGCTCCGTGCGCGCCAGGGCGGCCAGCGGTACGCCGTCGAGGCGGACGTCGCCCGCGTCCGGGTCGGTGAGCCGCCCCGCCACCGCGGCGAGCAGCGACTTGCCGGCACCCGAACGCCCCACCACCGCGACCGTCGCGCCCGCGGGCACCGTCAGGTCCAGCCCGTGCAGCACGGCCCGCCCACCGCGCCGCACCGTGACCCCGCGCAGCTCCAGCCGGCCGCCGGCGCCCGGCGCCGGGGCGGCGTCCGTCCCGTACGGGATCGGGGGCAGCCGCAGCACCGGCGTCAGCCGGCGCGCCGCCGCCCGGCTGCGTACGAGGGTGTTGACGTGGCCCACCAGGACGCCGATGCCGCCGGCGAGCATCGCGTACCGGCCCGCCGCCAGCAGCTCGCCCACGCTCAGCCGGCCCGCCCCCAGCCGCAGCCCGGCCACCGCGACGACGGCGAGTTGCAGCAGCGGCACGACGACGGCCGCCTGTGCGGTGGCGCGGCCCTGCACGTGCCACATCCGGTGCCCGTGCCGGCTGAGCTCCGGCAGCGGGCCCAGCGCGCGGTTCCGCTCGCGGCCGACGGTGCCCGCGGCGGCGATCGTCCGCGCGCCGGCCAGCGCCTCGGCCAGCCGTGCGGCGATGGCGGCCTGCGCCTCCTGGTAACGGGTCACGCAGTCGCCCGCGCTGCGGACGAACGCGCGCAGCAGGAGCACGAGTACGGGCGTGCCGACGCCGAGGACGACGGCGAGCCAGGGATCGATGACGGCCAGCGCGACGAACGCGCCGACCGGGGTGAGGAGCGCGCCGAACGCGGAGGCGGCGGCGGTCGGGGCGGCGCCGGCGTGGGCGGCGTTGCCGGTGGCGCGGGTGACGAGGTCGCCGGTGGCCACCTCGGCGGCGTGCCGCGGCTCGGTGGCGAGTGCGGCGCCGAGCAGACGGCGGCGCAGCCAGGCGGTGGTGCGGGCGGTGGTGACGCCGTTGAGCACGGTCTCGGCGGCGTCGAGGAGGATGACCGCCGCGGTCAGTGCGGCGCACAGGGCGAGCGCGCGGGAGGCGCCGGGCGAGTCGGTGAGCAGCCGGTCCAGGGCGACGCCGAGCATCGCGGGCAGGGCCAGGGCCGCGCCCGCGGCGGCGGTGGTGACCAGGCAGAGTGCGGCGGTGTACGCACCGCTGTGCCGCCCGGCCCGTACCAGCAGCCGCCGCGTCCCACCCGCCGGTTCTCCGTCCCGCTCCATGCCTCTCCGTTCCGCCGTCCCGCCGTCCGGCCCCCTCCCGTCGTCAGCCCTCTGCGCCGGGACCCCGCGGCCCCGGGCGCCGTCGTGTGCGCCCGGGGACTCTGTGCGGGACGGTCAGAGGCAGAGCAGCACGCTGTGGGAGCTGTGCTTGCCGCACAGCAGGCTCAGGCTGCTGTCGCCGCCGCTGGTCTGCTCGGCTGCCTCAAGGGCCTGCAGGTCGAGAAGCGCCATGATCTCTCCTTGGTTGGCTCGGTTACTGCTGGGACTTACCGGATGGTGCAGGTGCTCCGGCCCCGTCGTGGGGCCGGTCCGCCTGGCGTCCGCGCCGGTGCGCGGGCGACAGGAAGGGCAGGCCGGCGCCGCTCCCGGGCTGCGCCGCGGCGAGCGCGAGCAGGCAGCCGGCGGTTCCGGTGGCCAGGTCCATGGACAGCCGCATCATCTGGTCGCCGGGAAAGGCGAGCCCGTCGCCGTACGGCAGGGCGTACCAGGAGAGCGCGGCGGCCTGGGCGGCGAGATCCCCGGGGCGTACGCCGGGGGTCGCGGTGCGGGCGAGGTGCAGCAGCATCCCGGCCCGCCCCTGGAACAGGCCGGGTTGGGCGTAGTAGCGCATACGGGCCGCGGGCAGCACCGCGGCGCGGGCCTCGGCGAAGTCCGCGTCGTCGCGGTGTGCGAGGTAGTCGTCGAGCACGGTCGCGATGCCCGCGCTGCCGTCGCCGAGGTACGGCATGGTGCGGTGGCCCTCGTCGACGACGAGGCCGCCGGTGCGGTCGACCCGGCAGCGGTCGAGGTCGCGGCGGAGCGCGTGGGCGGCGGCGTCCAGCAGGGCGGGGTTGCCGGTGCGCTCGTGGAGCCGCAGGAAGAACAGCGCCGGGCCGGTCCAGCCGTGCAGCAGACCGGCGCGCTCGCCGCCCCGGCCCGGCCGCGGGCCGGCCGGGTCCCCGGTCGGCCCGGCGTCCGCCGCGGCGAGCCGCTCGGTCAGCAGCGTCGCCGCGCGCAGGGCGTGGTCGTGCAGGGACGGCTCGCCGCAGGCGGTCGCGAGGTGGTCGAGCACCAGCCCGGCGCCGGCGAGCCCGCCGTGCAGGTGTGCGGCGAGGCCGTGCCAGTTCTCGGCGAGCACCCGCGCGGTGAGGTCGAGGGCCCGCTTGCCGTGCCCGAGCCGCTCCAGGACGTACGCCGCGCCGAGCAGCCCGTCGTACAGCCCGAACGGCGTGCCGCGCGGCGGTGCCGCGGTCTGCCGCAGCAGCCACTCCTCCCCGGCCTCGCTGCGCGGCGCGCCGGCCTCGGCCAGCGCGTACAGCACGCCCGCGGCGCCGAAGGAGAGCCCGAGGCCGCCGCCGTCGTTGAACTGGGCGACGTCGCCGGGGAAGACGCGGTCGTCGCGCCCGGGGGTCGCGGAGGCGGCCAGCGCCCGGGCCATGGCCGCGCGGCTGCGCGGCCAGTCGTCCGGTTCGGTCGGCAACAGCGGCTCGGCGGCCCCCGCACCGGGTCTCGCCGCCGCCGTGGCGGCCCGGGACGCCCCGGTGCCGGCCGCACCCGCGGCCGGTCCGCCGGCGATCTCCTCGACCGCCTCCCGCAGGAACGCCTCCGGCAGCTCCGGGAACTGCTCCGCCGCGATCCGGGCCAGGTGCGCCGCCTTGCGCCGGTCGACGGCCAGCAGTGTCGTCATCGGCAGGAACAGCGCGATCCGCAGGCAGGCCAGCGCGTAGCGGTCGATCGCGAAACCCTCGCGGTCGGCCGGTGCGACGTAGCCGGGGTGCGCCACGATCTGCCGCGGCCCGGCCGCCACCGGCGCCGCCGCCTCGAAGTCGACCAGCGCCACCGAAGGGTCGTCCTCGTCGGGCGCGACCATGATGTTGAACATGTGCAGGTCGTTGAAGACCAGCCCCCGCCCGTGCACCGCGGCGACGGCCCGCTCCACCGCCCCCTGCACCCGTACCGCCCAGCGGGTGTACGACGCCACCTCGGCCGGGTCCGGCCGGGCGGCCAGCAGGGGGTGCCGCTCCGCGAAGAAGGAGTTGAGGGTCCGCCCGGGCAGGAAGTCCATGACAAGGAAGCGGTGCCCGCCCAGCTCGAACCAGTCGCGGACGCCCGGCGCGACGCCCAGCCCGGTCAGCCGCTCCAGCGCGGACTTCTCCCGCTCCAGCCGGGCCACCGCGTCCGCGCCGTCGGCGGCGAGCCCGGCGTGCGGCCGGGCCTCCTTGAGCACGACCTGGGCGCCGTCGCGCAGGTCGGTGCCCGCGTAGACGCCGCCGCCGTTGGAGAAGTGCAGGGCGCGCTCGATGCGGTACGGCAGGCCGGTGGTCGTCGTGGCGTTGCGCGCGGCCAGTTCCGGTGCGAGGAAGCCGGGCAGCGTCACCCAGTCGGGCACGCTGAACGCCGGGTCCTTGCGGTCGGGGATCAGCGTGCCGTCCGGTCCCTCGACGGCCGGCACCAGCGCCCCGTCGGCGCCGACGCAGTAGCGTGGCGCGAAGCCGCCGTAGCGCACGTGCAGCGGCCCGTTCCGCCAGCGCAGATCGGTGAGGATGTACGGGCCCTCCTCCGCGGCGAGCTGCTCGCCCAGCTCCTGCAGTACGGCGTGCAGCATGTCGTCGTCGCGGGGGTATATCGTGGCGAACTTTCCGCTGATCGTGCGGCTGGCGTACTTCGAGTTGCGGAGATAGAGGAGTTGCTTTCCCGGTACGAACTTGAAGGGAATGCCGCGCGGCACGCAGTAATCCCAGATATGCGTGCCGACCCGGTCGGCGTTGTCGAGGCGGGCCGAGACGTGGATCTTCCAGCCCTGCTCCGGCCAGTCACGATCCTCCAGCGGCTGCAACTGGCGCCAGTCGCCGGACCACGCGTCGATCCACCCCGCGGGGGTCTCGCGGCGGGCGACGGGAAAGTGCCCGGCCGCGGTGTCGGCGGCGCCGGTCAGTCGGTCCGGAGTTTCGTAGAAATACTCGTCGGCCAGGCAGAACGCCTCGTATCGCTTGTCCATTTCCCCCCAAGGCCGTCACGTCGACTGCGCTCAGGAAGGATGGCAGCCGGACGGGCACCGGCAGTAGTCACCGCTGTCATGAACAGGGAGTGAAGTACGCACGGGTACGGCGTGCGGCGCGCACGATCGGCGCGTACGGTCCTCGCCACGCGGCCCCGAAGGGTGGCTGCCGCGGTATTGCCGCGTGCGGTGCCATGCTTCTACGGTCTTCGCACGCAGCTCGACTCTACGGGTGTAGACCCCTGGTGACGTCGCGTCACCGGAAGGGAGCAGAGGCCGTGAGCCGTACAGTCATCACCGGCGGGCTGGTCGTCACCGCCGCCGACGAGATCCACGCCGACGTACTCGTCGAGGACGGCCGCGTCGCCGCCCTCGCCGCACACGGCAGCGACGCCGCCGCCGGCTGGCGCGCCGGCGCCGCCACGCTCGACGCCACCGGCAAGTACGTCATCCCGGGCGGGGTGGACGTCCACACCCACATGGAGCTGCCCTTCGGCGGCACGTTCGCCTCGGACACGTTCGAGACGGGCACCCGCGCCGCCGCCTGGGGCGGCACCACCACCATCGTGGACTTCGCCGTCCAGAAGCAGGGGCAGGCGCTGCGCGAGGGCCTGGACGCCTGGCACGCGAAGGCCGACGCGCAGTGCGCCGTCGACTACGGCTTCCACATGATCCTCTCCGACGTCAACGAGCACACCCTCAAGGAGATGGACGGCCTGGTCGAGGAGGGCGTGACCTCCTTCAAGATGTTCATGGCCTACCCCGGCGTCTTCTACAGCGACGACGGCCGGATCCTGCGCGCCATGCAGCGCGCCGCCGGCAACGGCGGGCTGATCATGATGCACGCCGAGAACGGCATCGCCATCGACGTCCTCGTCGAGCAGGCGCTGCAGGCCGGCAGGACCGACCCGCGCCACCACGGCGAGGTACGCAAGGTGCTGCTGGAGGCCGAGGCCACGCACCGCGCCATCCAGCTCGCCCGCGTCGCCGGCAGCCCGCTCTACGTCGTGCACGTCTCCGCCGAGGAGGCCGTCGCCGAACTGGCGCAGGCCCGCGACGCCGGCCTGCCGGTCTTCGGCGAGACCTGCCCGCAGTACCTGTTCCTGTCCACCGACAACCTCGCCGAGCCGGACTTCGAGGGCGCCAAGTACGTCTGCTCCACGCCGCTGCGCCCCCGCGAGCACCAGGCCGCACTCTGGCGCGGGCTGCGCACCGACGACCTCCAGGTCGTCTCCACCGACCACTGCCCCTTCTGCTTCACGGACCAGAAGGAGCTGGGCCGCGGCGACTTCTCCCGGATCCCCAACGGCCTGCCGGGCGTGGAGAACCGCATGGACCTCCTCCACCAGGCCGTGCTCGACGGACACCTCACGCGCCGCCGCTGGATCGACATCGCCTGCGCCACGCCCGCCCGGATGTTCGGCCTCTACCCCCGCAAGGGCACCATCGCCCCGGGCTCCGACGCCGACATCGTCATCTACGACCCCGAGGCCCGCCAGACGCTCTCCGCCGCCACCCACCACATGAACGTCGACTACTCGGCGTACGAGGGCAAGGAGATCACCGGGCGCGTCGAGACCGTGCTGTCCCGCGGCGAGACCGTCCTGGCCGGCCGGGAGTTCACCGGCCGGACGGGGCACGGCCAGTACGTCCCGCGCGGCACCTGCCAGTTCCTGTAGAACGCGGAGAACGCGGAATACGCAGAGTACGCGGAGAACCCAGCCTCCAGACCCACCCGATCCGGCACTGTTCCCGAAGGGGGCCGAAGTGGATTTCGGACTCGTGCTGCAGACCGACCCGCCCGCATCCGCCGTCGTCGGCCTGATGCGCCGCGCCGAGCGCAACGGCTTCCGCTACGGCTGGACGTTCGACTCCACCGTCCTGTGGCAGGAGCCGTACGTCATCTACAGCCGCATCCTGGAGCACACCGAGCGGCTCACCGTCGGCCCCATGGTCACCAACCCCGGCACCCGCGCCTGGGAGGTCACCGCCTCCGCCTTCGCCACCCTCAACGAGATGTACGGCAACCGCACCGTCTGCGGCATCGGCCGCGGCGACTCCGCCATGCGCGTCGCCGGCCGTCCGCCGAACACCCTGGCCCGCCTCGGCGACGCCATCCGCGTCATCCGCGACCTCGCCGAGGGCCGCGAGGCCGTCGTCGACCGCGAGGCCGGCACCACGCTGACGCTGCCGTGGGTCGAGAACGGCCGGCTGCCGGTGTGGATGGCGGCGTACGGGCCGAAGGCGCTGGCGCTCGCCGGGCAGGTCGCGGACGGCTTCATCCTGCAGCTGTCGGACGTCTACCTCACGGAGTTCATGGTCAAGGCCGTACGCACCGCCGCCGCCCAGGCCGGCCGCGACCCGGACGACCTGACGGTCTGCGTCGCCGCCCCCGCGTACGTCACGGACGGCACCCCCGAGGCGCTGGCGCACGCGCGCGAGCAGTGCCGCTGGTTCGGCGGCATGGTCGGCAACCACGTCGCCGACCTCGTCGACCGCTACGGCGAGCACTCCGACGTCGTCCCCGAGGCGCTTACGGCGTACGTCAAGCAGCGCCAGGGCTACGACTACTCCCACCACGGCCGCGCCGGGAACCCCTCCACCGACTTCGTCCCGGACGACATCGTGGACCGCTTCTGCATCCTGGGCCCCGTCGAGGCGCACGTGGAGAAGCTGCGCCGGCTGCGGGAGCTGGGCGTGCACCAGTTCGCGATCTACGCGATGCACGACGCGAAGGAGTCCACCGTCGACGCGTACGGGAAGTACGTCATCCCGGCGCTGGGCTGAGGGAGGGCCCATGGCCGCCGACGCCGCGTAACCCCCCGTTTCCTCGCTCGGCAGTGAAATGTGAATTCAGCGCGGTGTCACACACAGGTGCTATGTTCTCGATTGTGAGCCAAGACGCCCCTGTGACGCGGTGGTTCGGGCACCGTGCCCGTCTTTCGCTTCCGCCTGCCGGTGTGTTAAAGGCCGATGGGCAGGCGCACGCAGCCCGTACTCTGTGGAACCTGCTGCATGCCTGGTGGCAGATG
Organism: Streptomyces synnematoformans; assembly: GCF_039531005.1. NCBI lineage: Bacteria > Bacillati > Actinomycetota > Actinomycetes > Kitasatosporales > Streptomycetaceae > Streptomyces > Streptomyces synnematoformans. The sequence continues at coordinate 57,147 of NZ_BAAAPF010000007.1, read as the reverse complement.
ATGCCGAGGGAGAAGCGGAGTCTCGCGAACGCGGACGCGGCGATCCGTCAGGCCCGCCAGGACATCGGCTTTCTCGAAGTCCTGCCCGCGCAGGCCGCGCAAGCGGTACTTAAGACGTACGTTCGGGCGTGGCAGAACTGTTGGGGCGGTCGCGCCGGTGCCCCGGGCTTCAAGGGCCGGTTCCGCACGGTGATGGCCGTGGATATCCCGCAGGGCCGGGACCTGAACATCACCCGCGTGCACCGGCGCTGGGGCATGGTCAACATCCCCAAGGTGGGCCGGGTGCGGTTCCGGTGGACCAAGGACCTGCCCGTGGGCAGGCACGCCAGCTCGGAGAGCCGGATCACCGGCGCCAGGCTGATCAAGGATGCGCTCGGCTGGCACATCGCCTTCCGAGTCCAGGCGGTGGAAGGCAGGCCCGAGCCGCACCCCGGGCCGGAGGTGGGCATCGACCTGGGTGTCACCGTGCCTCTCGCCCTCTCGGACGGCGGAACGTACGAGCACGGCGCGTGGCTGACGAAGAAGGAGAAGGCCAGGCTTCTGCGTCTGGAGCAGCGTGCCGCGCAGCGCAAGCGGCACCGCAGGCCCGGCGAACGTACCAGCCGCCGGTTGCACCGCACCTACGACCAGATCGCAGGGCTGCGCGCGAAAGCCAAGCGCCGGGCCCTTCACTGGCAGCATCAGACGACCACCGCCATCGCCCGCACCTACGGCACGGTCGTGGTCGAGGCGCTCACCCTCACGAGCATGGTCAGGTCGGCCAGAGGCACCGTTGAGGAGCCGGGGAAGAACGTTGCCCAGAAGTCCGGGCTGAACCGCTCGATCAGCCGGGAGGCATGGGGTCGGACGGTCGCCATGCTGGCGTACAAGACCGCCCGGCACGGCGGTACCCTGGTCAAGGTTCCTGCCCCCGGTACCTCCCGGCGCTGCTCGGCGTGCGGCTTGACCACGCCCGGCAGCCGGGAGTCCCAGGCCGTGTTCGTGTGCAAGAACCCGGACTGCGGCTGGTCAGGCAACGCCGACTACAACGCGGCCCGAAACGTCCTGCACCTGTACCGGATGGGCCACGCGCTCGTCCCGGCTGCCGGGAGGGCAGTCGTCAGGCGCGCTCAGCGCGTCAAGCCCGCTGCCGCAAGGCAAGCGGGAATCTCCCAGCACCAGGCGGGAGAACACTCCAAATCTTCGTCTGGCTCGGCGACACCTACGCAGGCCTCCTCGGCGCGGTCGCCGGCCTGCTGGCTGTCGGGGGCTCCCACACGGACGCCGGCGCCTCCGGCCCGTACCCCGAGGACGGCCTCATCCCGCTGCTGAAACCGCTGGCGGACTACGGCTGGGCGGTGGGCCTGGGCACGTCGCTGATCCTGTACAGCCTGCTGATGTCGGGAAGGCGGGAGAAAGCGGTCACACCCGGCCCAGCCGGGCCAGCAGGGGCGGCAGCGCCTCGCTGATCGGCTCCCGGACGACCTCGGCGGCAAGGTGGTCGTACGGCGTGGGCTCGGCGTTGACCACGACCAGCCGGGCCCCCGCCGCCGCGGCCCGCCCCGCCAGCGACGCCGCCGGCTGCACCTGCAGGCTGCTGCCGACCACGAGGAAGACCTCCGCGGCCTCGGCCACCGCCACCGCGGTGGCCAGCACCTCGGGATCGAGCGGCTGCCCGAACATCACCGTCGCCGACTTCAGGATCCCCCCGCACTCCCGGCACGCCGGATCCGCCTCCCCGGCCGCCACCCGCTCCAGCGTCTCGGCCATCGGCCCGCGCCACGGACACGCCGTGCACACCGCGGTACGGGACGACCCGTGCAGCTCCAGCACCTTGCGCTCGGGCAGCCCGGCGAGCTGGTGCAGCCCGTCGACGTTCTGCGTGACGACCCGCACCGGCGTGCCGGAGCGCGCCAGCTCCGCGACGGCCGCGTGCGCGGCGTTGGGCCGCGCCCCGCGGGCGGCGCCGTCGCGCCGCATGACCCAGGACCGGCGCCGGATCTCCGGATCGGCCATGTAGTACTCGTACGTGACGAGCTTCTGCGCCTCCGGATCCCGCCGCCAGACCCCGTTGGGCCCCCGGTAGTCGGGGATGCCGGAGTCGGTGGAGATCCCGGCCCCGCTGAGGATCGCCACCAGCGGCCCCCGCCCGTCACCCGCCGTCGTGGACATGCGCCCAGGGTAGGGCGGGGGCCCCGGGAAGGGGGAAGGCGGCCTCTCCCGCAGGGGAGAGGCCGCTGTCGCGGACGGGAACGGCGCCGGTTGCGGCCGCGGTGGCGGCCACGGTGGCCCGGTGCCCACTCGACGCAGTCGCCCTCGGCGCCGTTGATGTGGCTGGACTTGTCAGCCGGGTACGACCCGCCAGCCGGTGTAGTGCGTTGGCGCGATGCTCGTGCCCGCGGTCGAGCGGTCCCGCCAGCAGATGCTGTCAGCGTCTTCGGGGAGGCCGAGGACGGAGCGGTACTCGTGGAGGGTGATGTCCACGGCGTACGCTTCGACGCCGTACTGGCCGACCACCCGGCCGTTCGGGGGAACGGGCGCGGTGGCCGTGACACCGGTCGTGGTCGTCGTGCTCTGTGTGATGCTCGTGCTGACGTTGGCGTTCAGGAAGCCGAACAGCGAGGCACTGGCGCCGAGGCTGGAGGTCAGGCTGAACGTCTTCGACACCGATGATGTGAAGCTTCCCGTGATCTCGCTGTTCGTGCCGTTGACGACGACGCGCTCCTCACTCACCAGGAATTCGGGCCGCACCGAAGTGACGACGTACTCATAGGCCACGTACTCGGGATAGTGGGGGTTGAAAACGTTGCTCCACGTCAATCCGCTGGGACAATCGCCCACGGCCGCCTGGGCCGGGGACGAGATGCCCATGGTCAGCGTCGTCGTCAGGGCGGCCAGCGTCGCCCCTGCCGCGATCCGAGATCTCCACCGCGCCAGGCGACGCAGGCCGCTCCTGGCCCGTGTACTGCGCTTGGCCATTCTTCCCCCTTCTCGGTGCTCCTGCTGAGGATGCCCCGAGGGTGTCCTGCTGAGGATCCCCCGAGGGGCGTTGGCCGGCCCGACCATATGCGGTCGCGACGGCGCGGTCTTTGTGACGGGGCGAAGAACCGGCGGAATCGGCGGCGACGACTTTGTCACTTCGCGCAGTCGCAGGTGCGGGATCGAGGCAGCCCTCGACCCCGGTGCGGCCACCGTCGCCGCCGAACCCGTCGTCCGGCCCGGTGACCGCGGCTGCCGGACCGTCGGTGCGCAGGGCCTGGGGAAAGGCTCGTCAGCGGTGCGCACCAACTGCTCTGGCGGTACGCTGAAGAAGGCTGACGCAACGTCAAAGAAGAGGGCGGGGGATTGGTGTGACGGCCGGTCAGAGCGACCGCCCCGAGCCGCAGGGCGATGACCTCTCTCCCGACAGCAAGCCGGCGACCCGGGACCGCGGCCCGGGGACGCTCCCGGAGTCATCCGGACCGAGTATCGGCTCTGTGGCCGGCGGGTCGATCGCCGTAGGGGAGGGCGGCACCGTCAACATCGGGTCGTACGGATACCCGCAGACGTCACCACCGGACACCGCGTCGCCGGACTCCCCGTCACCACCGCCACTCGCGGCACAGCGGCAACGCTTCTACTTCGACTTCCTGAAGCACTCCCTGCAGCAGGCCGAGTGGACCTTTCGGCTGAGCGTGTGGTTCATGACCGGCGGCGCGGCCGTGATCCTCGCCGGCGGGGTCCTCGCGCTGGTGCACGCGGGCAACCCTGATCTCAGCTACCTGCCCCTGGTCACCAGCCTGACCGGTGCGTTGATCACGGTCGGCGGAGGCGCACTGGCGGTGCACGCACGGCGCGCGCGTGCTCATGTGACGGAGCAGGCCGACCGCATCGACGAGAAGATCGACCTCGATCACAAGCTGGAAACGGCCACCACTCTGATCGACCGGATCGACGACCCGTCGGCGCGTGACCGGCTCAACGCCGCCGCGGCGATGAAGTCGTTGGACATGCAGCCGAGCCCGGAGATCATGGTCGACCGACTCCTGCCCGAACAGGCAACACCCCCGCCCGACGAGATCGAACCAGGCAACGACTCCACCCCCTGAGCCCTGCCCGCCGAACACCCCCGGGGAGCGCCGGTGCGCGGTCACTCCGCCGCGGCTGGGCGCTGCGTTCAAGGTCTACACGGTGTCGAACGTAGCGCTGCTCGTCGTTCATGTCGCAGCAGACCTGTTGGCTCGACGGCGCTTGTAGTACGCGATGGTCAGTACGCCAAGCAGCGGGCCCCACAGGGTCAGTGGTGTGTAGCAGACGTAGAACCAGGCAGCTTCCCAGCCGCCGGCCTCGCCGGGGAAGTCGTCCGGCAGGTCGTCGCCGCGGATCGTGGTCCCCTGGATCTCGTTGACGACGGCCAGGATGGTGAACGTGAGCGTGAGGATCGTGGCTCCGAGGGCAGCTGGGATGAGCGCGGCCTTGGTCGGGACGCGGCGGCCGCGCAGGCGGGGGATCCAGCGTGGGAACACCTCACCCCAGTGAGCGATGAGTCCGATCGCGGTGAAGGCGAGAAGTTCGGAGACGATGGATAGGGAGGGGATGTACATGCGCTCCCCGAAGCTGACGCCCTCGTCGAACGCCGCCGGGAGCCGCCACAGGCTTGAGGGCAGGACGACGAGGGGTACGGCGTATGCGGTGAGTTGCAGGCGACGCGACACACCCGTGACGGGCCGGTGGGCGGCCCGCCATGCCGAGTGGAGCCGACTGGGCCGGGCGACAACGGGGGTATCGACGTGCGGGAGAGGCATGCGCGTCCTCAGCTTCTGCAGACCGGCGATCAATTCCATTCCGGAATGAATATGGCAAGCCATGGGCGCGCGAAGAATCACTCCGCGGGCTGAACCCGGCTCCGTCGCCGGGTTGATGGCGGATGCGACGCCGGTATGACGGAGGGCGCGCATCGAGCCGCTGCCACCGCGCCGGGAGCGCCGCTTCCGGTATCCAGGCCCGCAGACCGCTGCCGGACCGGCAGGTGCTGCAAGGTCAGCGCCCGCGGCATCGTGCCCGCCATCGCCCGCCGCGGCGCCCGGCACGGCACCGGACCGGGCGCCTACCGGTGGGTCGTCGAGCGGACACCTGCCTGGCTCCACGGCTTCTGACGCCTGCGCATCCGCTGGCGTATCACTTCACGGACACTTTCATTCTGAACAGTTTCTCCGCATTTCGGAACGCAATCTTCTCCTTGTCTTCGCGTGGCAAATCGACTCCGCGGAACCAGTCGGTCTGCTCCTTTATGTCCGCGAACGGGTAGTCGGTTGCGAACATCACCCGATCCACGCTTATGTACTTCAGCAGGAGATCGAGCAGTTCGGTCTGGGGGAATGCGCTGGTTGTGACCCAGAAGTTTTCCTGGAAGTATTGTCCGATGGGCTTCTCGAGCGAGTCTTTGGTCGGCTCGCCCATGTCATTGACGATCCGCTCGTAGTAGAAGGGAAGACCTTCACCCATGTGGCCGATGATGATTTTCAGTTTGGGGAATCTGTCGAAAACCCCGTACGCGATCATCCGAATGCATTGGGTCAGCACCTCCTGGTGCCAGCCATATCCAGACCCACTGAAAATGTAGTCCTGGTACTCTTCCTTGTACTTAGACCGTGTGGTGCTGTAGTAGACCTTGAAGACCTCGTCAGCCGGATAGCCGGGATGCAGGTAGATCGGCACATCGAGAGCAACGGCACGTGCCAGCACAGGCTCGAAATCGGGATGATCGAGATACTTCTTCGCGATGTGTCCGTTGGTCAGTGCGCCCAAGAAGCCATCTTCCCGAACCGAGCGTTCCAGTTCGTCCGCCGCCGCCTCCGGGCTCTGCAAGGGCAAGGTGGCGAAAGCCTTGAAGCGGTCCGGATATGTGGCGATTGCCCCGTCTGCAAGTTGCCGGTTGAGACGATGGGCAAGGTCGATGCCCCTCTGCCCAGGGACATTTTGTACGGAGGGTGTATGAGCAGAGAGGATCTGAACGTTGAGTCCCCCCGCATCCATATCGCCGATGCGGCGTTGGCCCAGATCCGAAAGACCAATTTCCTCAAGGAACGCTATGTGATCCTGATTGATGGAGTTCAGCTTCAACAACGTGGGAGTCGAAAAGGTCTCCTCCGTGCCGATGAAGGGCAGGTCCTGGTCCCGCCGTGAAATGTCCGAAGTCTTGTCGGAAGTCTTGTCGGAAGTCTCGTTCTCGCTCACTTCCGAGACAATGGCGTACGTGGACAAGCCGGCACCAATGCCAAGTGCCGTGCTGGCGGTGAGAAAGCCGCGGCGTCCCATGGGCTTCATGTCAGTCCCTCTCTTCAGGCGTTACTAGCCTCCTGCATACGGATTGCATCGCTTATCCGCATGCCTACTTGCTACCGAGCGAACCTGAGACGAACGTTAAAAAGCTGCTCACGCGCTCTGCTAACAGCGGCTAACAGAATGTGCCGAGCTGTCGATGGGTGATGAGGCAGCAGGCGAGTTTGAGGAACCGCAGGCGTCGGAAGCCGTGGAGCCAGGCGAATGTGCGCTCGACGACCCACCGGTAGACGCCCGGTCCGGTGCCGTGCCGGGTACCGCGGTGGGCGATGGCGGGCACGATGCCTCGGTCGCGGACCTGGTCGCGGTAGACGTCGTGGTCGTAGCCGCGGTCGGCGAAGAGCCAGTCGGGTTTCCGGCGGGGCAGGCTCCTGGGTCGCCTCCTGGAGGAAGCCCTCTTCGCTATCTACTAGAGGGACGTCGGCTGCGGCTCACGGCCCTTCGTAGTCGGCGATCCTTGCCCGGACATCCGGATGGTCCGCAATACGGGACGGCAGCGTGGTCGTGGAGGAGACGTGGGCCGCGGTGAGCTGGTCGGCCGTTACGGAAGCGCCCGTGAGGTCCGCACCGGCCACGTCGGCCCCCGTCAGGTCGGCCCCGGTCAGGTCTGCGTCCTTCATGTTCGTGTTGGCCAGAAACGCGTCCTGCAGGTGGGCGTCGCGGAAGCTGGCCTGTTGCAGGTTCGCCCCTTTGAGGTTGGCGCCCTTCAGGTTCGCCCCACCCAGTCTCGCCCCGGTCAGATTCGCTTTGAACAGCTGCGTCTCGGCCATATCGGCGCCGCCGAGCGATGCACCGGACAGATCGGCACCGACGAGGTAGGCATCGCTGAGATCCGTTTGGGGCAAGAAGGCCCGGCTGAGATCGGCAGCGTCGAGGTTCGCCCCCGTCAGGTCCGCTCCGGTCAGGTTCGCGTGGTGCAGTCGGGCCCTGGTGAGGGTCGCACGCGTCAGATCCGCGTCGGTGAGGATGGCGTCCTCTAAGCGGGCAGGACGGTAGTCGTCCGGGTCGAAGGGGCGGAGTTCTGGGTAGGGGACGCGGTGGCCCAGGTCGACGCCGGGTAGCCGGGCCGCGCGCAGGTCGGGGACGAAGTAGTCGTCATGGGCCGGGTCCCGGGTCGCGATCACGCTCAGTGCGGCCTGTATGTCCGCGGCAATCGGTGCCCCCTTCTGCGGTGGCCGGTCGGCGTGGGCGCGGACGTACGTGGTCAGCACGTTGGCGATGCCGGGGTGGTCGCGGGGCGAGTCCTGCATGATGCGCTGCAGCGCGTAGACACCGCCCAGGCGTACTTCCATCGTGTCGCTGCCGAGGTTCGTCACGGCGGCGTTGTAGCGGTCGGTGATCTGGCCTTCCTTGCTGATCTGCAGCTCCTCGCGGACCTGCGCGGAGGAGTACCACAGGCCCACCGCGGCGACGAGGGAGGCGATGAGCACCGAGGCGAGTTCGACCCGGCGAGCCCAGTCCAGTCCCTGTCGCCGCGGAGCTTCACTTGTCCGCCCCTCGCCGTTGCCCTCCATCACTCACGCCCTTTCGGCTCCGCCCCACACAGCCGTAGCCCAGCCTGTACCACCTCCGGCTCAGGAAGCACGCACTTGCTGATCGCAGCCGCAACCTGCACCGCCCCCGCGGATACGACTGGGCCGAACCCGCCGCGGCATGTCCGTCGTGGCCGCCCTCTGCACCTGGCTCATGCCTCGACCCACGCTGGCGAGGGAACGAAAGTTCGGTAAGCGCTCACCCACAGGGTGAAGTCACCCGGGCTCCTGCGGTGGCCCGGTAGGTGTGCCGCTGCCGCTGGAGGGCTGGAGGACTCGCAGGCGCAGGTCGCGGGCTCGGCACCGCAAGCACAACGTGACCGGGGGCTGGGTCAGGTGGACGTCTTCGGCTGCGGCTCGCCGTCGCCGTCCTGGGCGCGTAGCTGGTCGTTGATGCGCTGGGCTTCTTCGAGCTGGTCTTCGAGGATGATGATGCGGCAGGCGGCTTCGATGGCGGTGCCGTTGTCGACGAGTTCTCGGGCGCGGGCGGCTATGCGCAGTTGGTAGCGGGAGAAGCGGCGGTGGCCGCCTTCGGAGCGCAGGGGGGTGATCAGGCGTTGTTCGCCGAGGGCGCGGAGGAAGGCGGGGGTGGTGCCGAGCATCTCGGCGGCCCGGCCCATGGTGTAGGCGGGGTAATCGTCGTCATCGAGGGGGATGGTGGGCCTGGCGTCGGCAGGGGGCATAAACCTCTTCTTTCCACGACACGTCGGGGGGCCCGGATGCCGTCCTGGCACCCGGGCCCCGAGCGTTCAACACCATCTACCGGCTGACTGCGCCGGCCTCTGTGTCCGCAGGTGCCGTCGAACGGGCGGGCTGCGGGGATCGCGGATGCGTGACCGGGGACCACCTTCCAATCCGGGGCCTGCGGTACCCGGGCGGACGTCGTCCTCGCCCGGGCGATCCTGATGGCGTCTGCTCCTTCTTCCTTCGGTTACTCGGCTGTACTGCTGGTCCTGCTATGCACGGCAGTTCGTGTCTCCGTGCCCTCTTTGACTTCCTGGCTACGAGAGAAACGCTAGCACTGCGACAGCCCGATGTCTACTGCAGCCACGACAGATTTCCTTCGCTGCAGGCGTACGGACTTCTACCGCGGTTCCAGCCGTAAGGGTGGTCTCCCGCGTGGACCGTCACGGGGGGCCTTCGCCCGGGGTCACCGTCATGCCGACCCGCCCGTAGTCCTCGCCGACCCGGTTGTCGCTGTAGAACTTCACGCCCGTCGAGGCCGAGGTCACCTCCATGACCCGGGTCGAGGAGCCCGCGAAGTTGTTGCGGGTGATGGACACGTCGTCCGGGCCGTCCAGCTTGATGGACTGGTTCCAGCTGTCGCCCATCTCGTTGTCCGCGACGATCCAGTTCCGCATCCCGTCGGTGTTGCCGCCGGAGTTCCCGCCGCGGCCGTAGTCCTCGACCATGAGCCACTGGTGGATGCTCGGGACGCTGTCCTCGCGGTCCGGGTTCGGGGGGCCGACGGCCTTGTTGCCGCGTATCTGCACGTCGTCACTCGCGATGGGGTGCGAGTCGGACACCCAGGTCTGGATGAAGTCGGTGTGGCTGTCGCCCGGGTCGCCGGTCACGAAGTTGACGGCGGTGTTGTAGAGGATCTTGTGTCGGTCGCCGAAGAAGGTGATGGCGTTGAGGTCTCCGGGGCCCTCGACGCCCTTGATGTCGTTGTTCTGGATGGTCACGTTGGTGTTGTTGTCCGAGTAGATGCCGTACTGCTGCTCGGCGTCCACGTAGCAGTTCTGGATGACCACGTGGTCGGCTTCGATCCGTACGCCGCCGTGGATGGTGTTGCCCTGGCAGTCGTAGACCTTGGGGTCGGCCGACGTGCCGCCGGATTCGATCTCGTACCTGGAATCCTGGTCCGGGACCAGGATCGCGCCGGGCGGGGTCGCCACGCCGCCGACGCCGAGGGACTGTTCGGGCGGGGGCGGGTCGTCGCCGGGGGCGGAGACGGCCGCCTCCGTGATGCTCGTCCACTTGGCCGAGTCGGAGGAGTCGTTGCCGTGTCCGACGATCTGCACGTAGCGGGCGGGCGCGTCGGCGAAGTTGTACGTCTCCAGGCTGCGTGTGGTGCCGCTGCTGGTCGCCCGGGACAGTACGGTCGTCCACGTCGAGCCGTCCTCGGAGAGCCGGACGTCGAACGTCGCTCTCCGGCTGTCGCCGTCGTACCAGGCCAGCGACACCGAGTCGACGGTGGTGACCGAGCCGAGGTCGAAGCGGATCCAGACGCCGTCGCCGGCCGCCGACCAGCGGGTGGACAGGTCGCCGTCGATAGTGTTGTCCGGCTCGTTGCCGTCGTCGGAGCTGGCCGTCACCGAGGTGATGGGCAGCGTCGCCGCCGATGCCGCCGGGCCGAGCAGCACCAGCGAGCCGAGCGTGACGCACGCGCACAGCGCGGCGGTGAGCATGCGTCTCACCGGTATGCCTGCCGGGGGAGGTAAGGGGGCGTTGAGATCGTTCACTGCGTCTCCTTGGGGAGATCCTCTGGGGTCGGGGAGGAGTGTCCGGCGCGACGGGCACGACCGGTGACGGGCCGGGCCGCCACCGGCCGTGCCGCGCGTCCTACGCGGCGCCGGGACCGACGTCGGACGCGGTCAGCGGGGCCCGCGTGACAGCGGACGACGACCGCTCGTCGGCTCCGGCGTCGACGACGCCGGTGCGGGGCTGGCCGTCCATGTCGTCGGTGACGAACCCGTAGCCGCCGGTGCCGCCGTCGATCGCCGGGCTTCCGGCGCCGATCCGGTGCAGCGGTCCGTCGGGGGACAGCAGCGGATCGACGGTACGGACGGCGTCGGAGGGCTCGTCGACGCCGACGGTGGCCGATCCGGTCGGCCACGCGATGTTGCCGGCGTAGGCCATGTCCTCCGGCGTCATGAGCTCGTTGATCAGCTTGCCGCGGTCTCCTGCGACCACGTTGTCGGCGATGACCGAGTCGACCGGCGCGAGGTCGTAGTTGGCGCCGACCTCGATGTTCGACACGTTGTCCACGAAGGTGTTGTTCACGACGATCGCCCGGTAGACGCGCCAGTGCGCATTCAGCGCGCCCGAGTTGTCCACGTCGCCGCCGTCGATCTGGAGCGCGGCGTCGTAGCCGGAGCCGGTCAGGCCCTCGAAGTAGTTGTTGTAGATCTTGTGGTCCTGGCCGTAGATCCGGATTCCTCCGGTTCCCTCCTTGCCCTCCCCGAGGAAGTGGTTGCCGTAGAAGGAGCCGCGGTTGCCGTGCCGCTGCGACAGCACGCCCTGCGAGGTGCGGAACGTGTTGTAGCGGACGATGTTGTCGTTGCTCTTCACGGAGACGATCTCCGGATCGCCGTCGCAGTTCTCGAAGAGGTTCGACTCGACGACGGTGAACCCGCTCGACTGCGAGATCCCGCTCCAGCCGACCCGGACGGCTTCCATCTCGTTCTCCGCGCGGGGGCCGATGTCGCGGAAGTGGTTGTGGTCGATGCGGTCGTGTTGCGACTGCTGGTCCTCGGACCCGTCGATGGTGATGAAGTTTCCCCGCTCGTGCTTCTCCTCGAACAGGTTGTGGTCGATCCGGTTGTGGTGGCTGTCCGCGCCCTGGATGATCACCCACTTCAGCGAGGACTCCTCGGTCAGCCGGAAGTGGTTGCGGGTCAGGCGCACGTGGTTCGAGCCGGTGACCTTCAACGTGTCGCTGTTCGTCCACGTCAGACCCTCGAAGGTGACGTACGAGGAGTCGAGAACCTCCAGCTGCCCGTCCTCGATCACCGCCCGGCCGCGGTTCTCCGCGACGACGGTGATGGGCTGGTCGGCGGTCCCGTTCCTGCCGGTCATCTTGCCGATCGAGTAGGGACCGTCCGCGAGCACGATGCGGTCCCCGGCGCGCGCGTCCCCCAGCGCGTCCTGCAACTGGTCCGAGTCCGCGACCGGGACGGTGCGGCCCGGGCCCGGGCCCGGATCCCCGCCGCCCCCGCCGTCGGCGCCGTGGATCGTGGTCTCGGTGATGCTGGTCCAGTCGTTGCTGGTGTTCCCGTGGCCGACGATGCGCAGGTAGCGGGCGGTGGTGTCGGCGAAGTCGTAGTTCTCGGGCTGGAGGGTGGTGCCGCTGCTGCTCCTGCCCGTCAGGACGGGTGTCCAGGACGATCCGTCGTCGGACACCTCGACGTCGAAGGTGCTGTTTCTGGTGTCTCCCTGGTGCCAGGCCAGGGAGGTCGAGCCGATGGTCTGTGCCGAGCCGAGGTCGTAGCGGATCCACACCCCGTCGCCCTCGGCGGACCAGCGGGTGCTCAGATCGTTGTCCAGGGTGTTGGCGGCCACGTTGCCGTCGTCGGTGCTGGCCACGACGTCCGTGACCGGCACCGGAGATCCCGGAGAGCCGCCGCCGGACGGCGTGACCGGATACGTCCGTACCCAGTCGACCTCGAACACCGCCTCGCGGAGACCGCTGTCGCCGGTGAAGTTGTCGAGCTGGATGACGAGGTTCCCCAGCGGCATCGACTGGATGTCCCCCCGCTCGGAGTCCGCGCCGTCCGCCAGCCGGAACCATTCCTCACCGTCGACGTAGCCGACCAGCGCCTCCGGCGTCCACTCGAACGCGAAGTTGTGCCACTCCGTCATGTCCACGGGGCAGAGTTCGCGGTGCACCTTCTTGTCCGACGGGCTCTGCGGGTAGTGCAGCCACGCCCCGAGGCACTGCGCGTCGGGGTTCGTGTACTCGACCCAGTCGTACTCCCCGTTCTCCAGCCGGTTGCCGGCGGTGGGCCAGATCAGGTGCAGGGGATGGTAGAGGCCGCCGTCGGAGCCGATGTTGCGTGAGCGCGACCGGATCTCCCAGCGGCCGTACTGGGTGTCAAGGTTCTGCCTGATCCATCCCGTGTCGCCGTTCTCCTCGCCGTGCATGGTGAGGATTCCGTCGCCGACGGTGCTGTTCTTCCCGCACCGGCGGCCGTTTCCGGCGTGCCCCTCCCAGCACTGCGCCGTGCCGCCGACGCTGCCGGACGGCACATCCCACTTCGCGGGGTCCACCGGGCCGGTGTAGTCGAACTCGTCGGAGACCGGCAGCGGCTCGCCCCAGCCGTACCGCTCGGCCGCCTGGGCCGGGTCCTCGGTTCCCTGGCCGTCGTCGTGCGTGACGTTCAGGCCGTAGATCTCCACCTGGCCGTAGTTGTCGTCGCTGCACGGCGACGAGCGTTCGCAGTTGGCCTGGGTGTACGCGCCCGCCTTGAAGTAGGCGCCGGAGAAGTCCTCCGAGAGCGTGGTCTGCAGCTCGCCGTTGTAGTAAGCCTCGATCTCGCCGTCGCTGACCACGAACTTCGCCTCGAACCTCGTGCCCAGCTCGTAGTTCTCGTCCACCAGGTAGTAGTTGCTGTCGTCGGGACTGGTGACGTAGAGCTTCTCGCCTTCCAGGCGGAAGACCGAGACGTCGTCGTCGGAGTCGTGGATCTGTCCGGCGACGACCTCCGGCTTGTCCTCGGGCAGAGCCGTGATGGCCTGGTCGATCACCATCGTGTGCGTGCCAGACGTCGACGACCAGGCCGCCTTCTCCTGCCCCGAGTCCGTCATCTCGCGCAGCTCCGAGCGGGGATAGCTGGAGCCGCTGGTGGTGACGCCGTTGACGGCGGCGCGGAACCGGACGGCGTCGCAGTCCTCCGTCGCGATGAACCACGGGTCGATCGCGAACGTGTCGAGTTCCGGCTGCTCGACGTTGGTCGGCGACTCCTCGTCGCCGATCGGCAGCCCGATGTACCAGTTCGTCAGGTCCAGCACGTCGGCCGGGTACTGGCAGGAGCCGCCGCTGCCGTCGGCGCCGTAGATCGCCGTCTCGGTGATGCTGGTCCAGTCGTTGCCGGTGTTGCCGTAGCCGACAATGCGCAGGTAGCGGGCCGAGACGTCGGCGAAGTCGTAGTTCTCCGGCTGGAGTGTGGTGCCGCTGCTCCTCTTCTGGGTCAGGACCGGCGTCCAGGACGATCCGTCGTCGGACACCTCGACGTCGAAGGTGCTGTTTCTGGTGTCTCCCTGGTGCCAGGCCAGGGAGGTCGAGCCGATGGTCTGTGCGGAGCCGAGGTCGTAGCGGATCCACACCCCGTCGCCCTCGGCGGACCAGCGGGTGCTCAGATCGTCGTCGAGGGTGTTGGCGGCCACGTTGCCGTCGTCGTCGCTGGCCACGACGTCCGCGACCGGTAGCCGGGAACCCGGCTCGGCCGACGCGACCGGGTGGTACACGGCCGAGACTCCGAGGGCTAACAAGCCCACCAGAAGCGCACGATACAGTCGTCTCACTGGGCCTCACTGTGGTTGAAAGCACCAGGTCAGCCACGGTGCGCGACCTGGTGCTGAACGGTTGCGGGGGAATGTCGCGAGGTCGTGCAGGGCGATGGTGCGTGCCGGGCCGCGGCCGCGTCGGAGAGCTGCGTTCCGGCGGCGTGGCGCCACCGCGAACCGGCCGGGCTCCGGCATGCGGCAACGCTGTCACGGGCAGGTGGGGACCGGTCCCCGGCACCGCGCGGAGGCCGCCGGGCGGGCGCCTCCGCGCCGGTTCCGCGTCCGGGGTCCCCGCATGGTTCGATGGACGTATGATCGACGACTTCGTGGCCTCCGCCGACGCCCTCGACCGGGTCGAGGACGCCCTGCGCAAGGCGGCGGCCGAAGAGGTCATGCCCCGTTTCCGGCAGCTCGGCGCGCACGAGATCACCCAGAAGGACGGCCCCCACGACCTGGTCACCGTCGCGGACCAGACGGCCGAGCTGCACCTGGAGCGCTCGCTGACGGCGCTGCTGCCCGGGTCCGTCCTCGTCGGCGAGGAGGGCGTGCACGCCGACCCCGGGCGGCTCGCGGCGCTGCGGGGGGACGCGCCGGTGTGGATCGTGGACCCCGTCGACGGCACCCGGCAGTTCGTCCACGGCGAGCCCGGGTTCTGCATGCTCGTCGCCCTCGCGCACCGCGGCGAGGTGCTGGCCTCCTGGACGTATCTGCCGGCCAAGGACGTCCTGGCCGTCGCCCGCCGCGGCGCCGGTGCGCGCGTCGTCGGCGGCGGGGAGCTGCACGCCGGCGTGCCCGAGCCCGGCCGGGAGCTGGTGGTCGGCATCTCCCACCACGACTTCACCACCGAGGCCGAGAAGCGCGCCCTGGCCCGTCTCGACGTGCCGGGGGTGCGGGCCCGGGCCTGCGGCTCCGCCGGCCACGACTACCTGTCCGTGGCCCGCGGCGAGATCGACGCCGTCGCGTTCTCCTGGGAGAAGCCCTGGGACCACGCCGCGGGCCTGCTCCTCGTCGCCGAGGCGGGCGGCGCCAGCGGGACCGTCGCGGGGGAGCCGTTCCGCGTGGCCGGGGGCAACGCGCTTCCCTTCACCGCGGCGCGGGACGGTGAAACGGCGCGGCATATCCTTGCCCTGCTGGCCGGACCAGGCCGAGGCGTACCCGGGGCAGCCGGATAGCCCCGGTCGGCGACGACGGGAGTGGCGAGGCGGATGACGACGCTGGTCGACGTGGTGGTCGTAGGCGCGGGGCCCAACGGGCTGACCGCCGCCGTCGAACTCGCCCGACGCGGCTTCACGGTCGAGGTCTTCGAGGCCCGCGACACCATCGGCGGCGGGGCGAGCACCGCCGAGCTGACCCTGCCCGGCTTCCGGCACGACCCCTGCTCCGCCGCCCACCCCTTCGGCGCCGGCTCCCCGGTCTTCAACGAACTCCCGCTGGCCGCCCACGGCTTGGAGTGGGTCCACGGCGAACTGGCCATGGCGCACCCCTTCCCCGACGGCTCCGCGGCCGTGCTCTCCCGCTCCGTGGGCGAGACGGCGATGTCGCTCGGCAGCCGCGACGCGGGCGTCTACCGGCGGCTGGTCGAGCCGTTCCTGGGCAAGTGGGAGACGCTCTCCTGGGACTTCTTCACCGCCTCGCTGCGCTCCGTGCCCCGCGACCCCCTCACCCTCCTGCGGCTGGGGCAGCTGGGCATGCCCGCGTCGCTGCTGAACCGCCGCTTCCACGGCGCGCACGCCCGCGGCATGATCGCCGGCCTCGCCGCGCACGCCATCGCCCCGCTGCACACGCCGATCACCGCCGCCATGGCGCTGACCTTCGCGCTCGCGGGCCACGCCGTCGGCTGGCCGGTGGCCCGCGGCGGGTCGCAGGCCGTCTCCGACGCGCTCGCGGCGTACCTGCGCGAGCTGGGGGGCGGGATCCACACCGGCATCGAGGTGAAGCGGCTGGACGAGCTGCCGCCCGCGCGCGCGTACGTCTTCGACACCACCCCGACCGCGCTGGCGCGCATCGCCGGGCTCGGCGGCGCGTACGACGGCTTCCGCTACGGGCCCTCCGTGTTCAAGATCGACTACGCTCTGGACGGGCCGGTGCCGTGGACCTCGCCGGAGGCGCGGCGCGCCACGACGGTGCACGTCGGGCCCACGGAGGGCGAGATCGGCGCGGCGCTCGACGCCGCCGTGCACGGGGTCGACCCCACGGTGCCGTTCCTCATCACCTGCCAGCCCACGATCGCCGACCCCACCCGGGCGCCGGCGGGCAAGCACACCTTCTGGGTCTACGGGCACGTGCCCAACGGCTGGGAGGGCGACGCCACCGAGGTCATCGAGCGGCAGCTGGAGCGCTTCGCGCCCGGCTTCCGCGACCTGGTGCTGGCCCGCGCCACCGCGGGGCCGCCCCAGCTGGCCGCGCGCAACGCCAACTACGTCGGCGGCGACATCGCCGCCGGCGCGTTCTCCGGCACCCAGACCCTGCTGCGGCCGCGGCTCGCCCGGGTACCGTGGGCCACGGTCCACCCCCGCGTCTTCCTGTGCTCCTCGTCGACGTACCCCGGCCCGGGCGTGCACGGCATGGGCGGCCACAACGCGGCCCGCGCGGTCTTCCGCACGTTGACGCGTACCCGCTGACGGGAGGCGGGTCGCCGGGTTGCGTCCGAGGCGTTCTCCGCCGAGCGCTCCCGAGCGCCTCTGGCGACGGTGGGGCCGTCTGTGTGGCGGGGAGCGGCCCGGGCGGGTGCATGGCGGCTCGCGCGGTCCTTCGGACGGGGACGCGGTCTCGCCGACGGGCGGTCGGCGCGGTCGGGCTGCGTCGGCGGGTTCCGGCCGGGAAGGCACGACGCAGGCCCAGCGCAGCCGCAGGGTCATGTCGGATTTTCGCTAGCATGCGCGCCCGCGGTACCCGACCCTGGAGTCATGTTCACCGACACGGAGCGCTGCGTACGGGCCGTCCAGTCCAAGGACGCCCGCTTCGACGGCTGGTTCTTCACCGGCGTGCTGACCACCGGCATCTACTGCCGGCCCAGCTGCCCCGTCGTGCCGCCCAAGCCGCAGAACATGCGGTTCTACCCCAGCGCGGCCGCCGCCCAGCAGGCCGGCTTCCGCGCCTGCAAGCGATGCCGCCCCGACACCAGCCCCGGCTCCCCGGAGTGGAACCACCGGGCCGACCTCACCGCCCGCGCCGTGCGGCTCATCGCCGACGGCGTCGTCGACCGCGACGGCGTCGTCGGCCTCGCCGCCCGGCTCGGCTACAGCACCCGGCAGGTCGAACGCCAGCTCCGCGCCGAACTCGGCGCCGGCCCCCTCGCGCTCGCCCGCGCCCAGCGCGCGCAGACCGCGCGCGTCCTCATCGAGACGTCGCCGCTGCCGATGGGCGACGTCGCCTTCGCCGCCGGCTTCTCCTCCATCCGCACCTTCAACGACACCGTCCAGGAGGTCTTCGCGCTCGCCCCCTCCGAGCTGCGCCGCCGCGCCGCCCGCGGCCGCGCCGGCACGGACAGTACGGGCAGCACCACCCCCGGCGTGATCTCCCTCCGGCTGCCCTTCCGGCAGCCGCTGACCCCCGACAACCTCTTCGGCCACCTCGTCGCCACCGCGGTGCCCGGCGTCGAGGAGTGGCGCGGCGGCGCGTACCGGCGCACGCTGCGGCTGCCGTACGGGCACGGCATCGCCTCGCTCACCCCCCGGCCGGACCATGTCGCGGCCCGGCTCGCCCTCACCGACCAGCGGGACCTCGCCATCGCCATCAGCCGCTGCCGGCGGCTGCTCGACCTCGACGCCGACCCCGTCGCCGTCGACGAGCAGCTCGCCCGCGACGAGCAGCTCGCCGAGCTGATCGCCAAGGCGCCCGGCCGGCGGGTGCCGCGCACCACGGACGGCGCCGAGTTCGCCGTACGGGCGGTCCTCGGCCAGCAGGTCTCCACCGCCGCGGCGCGCACGCACGCGGGGCGGCTGGTGACCGCGTACGGGACGGAGGTCGAGGACGCCGAAGGCGGCCTCACCCACCTCTTTCCCGAACCCGAGGCCCTCGCCGGGCTCGACCCCGAGGCGCTGGCCATGCCGCGCAGCCGGCGCACCACCCTCACCGCGCTCGTCGCCGCCCTCGCCGCCGGCGACCTCGACCTCGGCGGCGGCAGCGACTGGGAACAGGCCCGCGTCCGCCTCGCCGAACTGCCCGGCATCGGCCCCTGGACCGTCGAGGTCGTCGCCATGCGCGCGCTCGGCGACCCCGACGCCTTCCCGGCCACCGACCTCGGCGTCCGCAAGGCCGCCGCCGGTCTCGGGCTGCCCGGCAGCCCCGCGGCGCTCGTCCGCCACTCGGCCGCCTGGCGGCCCTGGCGCGCGTACGCCGTGCAGTACCTCTGGGCGGCGCCGCCCGCCGGCGACCACCCGATCAACCTGATGCCCACGGAGTGATGGACATGCGCACACACACCACCGTCGACAGCCCCGTAGGGCCCCTCACCCTCGTCGCCGAGGGCGACGAGCTCACCGGGCTCTACATGACCGACCAGCGCCACCGCCCCGCCGAGGAGACCTTCGGCACCCCCGCCGACGCGGCCGACCCGCCGTTCGCGGCCGTGGCCGCGCAGCTCAGGGCGTACTTCGCGGGCGAGCGCACCGATTTCGACCTGCCGCTGCGGCTGGCCGGCACGCCGTTCCAGCAGCGGGTGTGGGAGCAGCTGCGGCAGATCCCGTACGGCGAGACCCTCTCGTACGGCGAGCTGGCCGAGCGCGTCGGCAACCCCGCGGCCTCCCGCGCGGTGGGCATGGCCAACGGCCGCAACCCCGTCGGGATCATCGTCCCCTGCCACCGCGTCGTCGGCGCCAACGGCAGCCTCACCGGCTACGGCGGCGGCATCGACCGCAAGAAGCAGCTGCTGGCGCTGGAGCGGCGCGGCCTGTGGTGACGTACCGGGCTGGGCGGTCCGGCCGGCGTCCGGATAGGGTCGCAGCGGCGTGACCAGGACCAGAGCATGAGGTGACACGTGACGCACGGACCAGTGACCCGGGTGCTGATCGCGGCCGACAAGTTCAAGGGCTCCCTGACCGCGGAGCAGGTCGCCCAGCGGGTGACCGCGGGCCTGCACCGGGTCGCACCCGGCCTGGCCGTCGAGGCGCTGCCCGTCGCGGACGGCGGTGACGGCACCGTCGCCGCCGCCCTGGCCGCCGGCTTCGAACGCCGCGAGGCCCGGGTCACCGGGCCCCTCGGCGAACCCGTCCGCGCGGCGTACGCGCTGCGTGCGGGCACCGCCGTCGTCGAGATGGCCGAAGCGTCCGGGCTGCAGCTCCTGCCCCCCGGCCGCTTCGCGCCGCGCACCGCCACCACGTACGGCAGCGGCGAACTGCTGCGCGCGGCGCTCGACGCCGGGGCGCGCACCGTCGTCTTCGGGGTCGGCGGCAGTGCGACCACGGACGGCGGCGCCGGCATGCTCGCGGCGCTCGGCGCCGACCTCCGCGACGCGGCGGGGGAGCCGGTCGGGCCGGGAGGCGGGCCGCTGGCGGACCTGGCGCGGGCCGACCTCAGCGGCATCGACCCGCGGTTCGCCGACGTCGAGCTGATCCTCGCCAGCGACGTCGACAACCCGCTGACGGGCCCGGCCGGGGCGCCGGCGGTCTACGGGCCGCAGAAGGGCGCGAGCGCCGCGGACGTCGAGGCGCTGGACGCGGCGCTCGCGCACTACGTGCGGGTGCTGGAGAAGGCCGTCGGCCCGCGGGCGGCGGAGCTGGCCCGGCAGCCGGGCGCGGGCGCCGCGGGCGGCATCGGCTACGGGGCGCTCCTCGGGCTCGGCGCGGTCTTCCGGCCCGGGATCGAGGTGCTCCTCGACGTCCTCGGCTTCGCGGCCGCCCTCGCGCGGGCGGACCTCGTGATCACGGGGGAGGGGTCGCTGGACCGGCAGACGCTGCACGGCAAGGCCCCGGCGGGCGTCGCGGCGGCGGCGCGGACGGCGGGGAAGCCGGTGGTGGCGGTGTGCGGAGGGCTGTCGATCGACGAGGCGGCGCTGCGGGGGGCGGGGATCGAGCGGGCGTACGCGCTGGCGGCGCTGGAGCCGGACGTGGAGCGGTCGATGGCGAACGCGGGTGCGCTGCTGGAGTCGGTGGCGGAGTCGCTGGCCCGCGACTTCCTCTGACCGCGCCCGCCTGGCCGCGCCGCCTGACCGCGCCCGCCTGACCGGGCCCGCCTAACCGCGCCAGTACGCCTCCAGCGCGAGCATCAGCTCGATGAGGTCGCGGGGGTGCGACAGCGAGCGCGACGTCAGCTGCTCCAGCCGTCGCAGGCGGTTGAAGACCGTGTTGCGGTGGCAGTACAGCCGCGTCGCCGTGCGGCCCGCGGAGCCGCCGCAGGAGAGCCACGCCTCCAGCGTCTCCAGCAGCGTCGCCCGGTCCGGCGCCTCCAGGCGGAGCAGCTCGCCGAAGACCTCCGCGACGAGCAGGCCCGCCAGCTCCGGGCGGCTGACCACCAGGGCCGCCGGGAGGCGCTCGGCCAGGCGGACGATGGAGTCCGCGCCGCCCGGGCCCACCGTGCTGAGGGCCAGCTCCGCCTGGCGGCGGGCGTGGCCGAGCTTCGCCAGGCTGCCGACGACGGGGCTGATGCCGCCGGGGCCGGGGCAGCGCGCCCGCAGGGCGTTCTGCAGATCCGTCGGGGAGGCGGCGGCGCCGAGGGCGACGACGGCCAGCTCCACGTCCGTACGCATCCGCCATAAGAACCGCATGCCGCCGGGCTCCACCGGCACGCCCGGGCCGGGGTGCTCCGAGCGCAGCACCACCACCGCGTAGCGCCCCGCCTCCGGCAGGTCCAGCGCCGCCGCCGCGCGCTGCACCAGGGCCGGGTCCGCGTCGCCGTCGCCCGCGTCGAGCAGGGCGTCCAGCAGCGCCTGCCCGCGGCCGTCCGTGCGGCGCTGCAGCTCCCGCTCCGTGGCGCGGTAGGCGTCGGTCAGCGTCGCCGTCTGCCGGTCCACCCCCGACCACATCTGCGTCGCCGTGCGCAGCAGCACCGGCAGCGAACCCGGGTCGTCGTCGGCGACGACGTCGAGCATCTCGTCCCAGACCAGGTACGCCGCCTGCCGGTACGCCTGGTGCAGCAGCTCCAGCGGCAGCCCCTGCTCCGCCCGGCGGCGGCCCAGCTCCCGCGCGTACGCGAGGTCGCGGCGGGGCGCGGAGCGGGAGGCGGCGATGGCCTCGATGCCGTAGCGCAGGGCCACGCAGATCTGCTCCCAGTGCTCGTCGCGCGGCACGGCCAGGTCGTAGTGCGGCGAGTTCTCCGCCAGTTCGTCGAGCAGCCGGTCGGCGAGTAGCGGCACGCGGTCCGTCAGCGCCCGCGAGGCACTGGCGAGCACCGCCCAGTCATGGTCCGAACGCGCTCTGCGGGCAGCCATCCGCTCACGATGGCAGCGCGTTGTGCCGGTGCACAACGGGTCGGCGTACGCGGTGGTCATCGGCAGCGATTCCGCGGTCCGACGTGGACGGCGGCGGGCGGCGGTGCTGTCGTGAACGCCTGTTCCACGGGAGAGGAGAGCCGATGACGGCTGCGTCCCTTCGGGTCGAGGGCGTGACGGCCGGCTACGGGCCGGTGCGGGCGCTGGTCGACGTATCGGTCGACGTGCCGGACGGCGCCGTGGTCGCGGTGCTCGGCGGCAACGGCGCGGGCAAGTCCACGCTGCTGCGGGCCGTCTCGCGCACGCTGGCCTTCCACGGCGGCGCGCTGCGCGGCGGGTCGGTGTCGTTCGGCGGGCGGCGGCTCGACGGCCTCGCGGCGGCCGAGCTGGTCGCGGCCGGGGTGGTGCTGGTGCCCGAGGGCCGCCAGATGTTCGCGCGGATGACCGTGGCGGACAACCTGCGCGCCGGGGCGCTCGGCGCCCGCGGGGGCGCGCGGGGCCGCGCCCGCGGCGGGGAGCGGGACCGGGCGTGGGGCGGAGCGCGGGCCCGGGCGGACCGCCGGGCCCCGGCGCACGCCCGGGTGCACGGGCTCTTTCCCGTGCTGCGTCAGCGGGCGCAGCAGCGCGCGGGGCTGTTGTCGGGCGGCGAGCAGCAGATGCTGGCGCTCGGCCGGGCGCTGATGGCCGAGCCGCGGCTGCTGCTGCTCGACGAGCCGACGCTCGGGCTGGCGCCGATGGCCGCGGCCCGGATCGCGGACACGATCCGGGAGATCAACGCGCAGGGCACCTCGGTGCTGCTGGTCGAGCAGAACGCGGCGGTCGCCCTGAAGCTGGCGTCGTCGGCGTACGTGCTGGAGACCGGCCGGGTGGCCCTCGCCGGCCCGGCGGCGGAGCTGGCGGTGTCGGACGAGGTGCGGCGGCGGTACCTGGGCGTGGTGGACGAGACCGCGGCGCAGGACGCGGAGTCGGTGAGTACGTCCGTACCCCGGCTGGGGAGGTGGCCGGCGTGAGGGGCGCCCCCCGGTCCCGCAGGCCACCGCCGGGCTCCCGGTGCCCGGAGCCGCCGTCCGGACCCGACGGGCCCGCGGCGGACGCGGCCGGCCCGGTCCCGGCGGCGCCCGGCGTCCCCGAGTTGCGGGTGACCGGGCTGACCGTGCGGTTCGCCGGGCTCACCGCGCTGGACGACGTGTCGTTCACCGTGCGGCCCGGCAGCGTGCACGCCGTCATCGGGCCCAACGGCGCCGGCAAGTCCACCTGCTTCAACGTGCTCTCCGGCGTCTACCGGGCCACCTCCGGGAGCGTCCGGCTCGGCGGACACGAGCTGACCGGGCTCCCCCCGCACCGCATCGCCGGCCTCGGCGTGGCCCGCACCTTCCAGAACCTCGCCCTGCCCCCGTACGCCACGGTCTCCGACACCCTCATGCTCGGCCGGCACCGGCTGACGAGGGCCGGCTTCCTCGCCGCCGGACTGCGGCTGCCGTCCGCCGCCCGCGAGGAGGCGCGGCACGGCGCACGGGTGCGGGAGATCGCCGCGTTCACCGGCCTGGAGCCGTACCTCGACCACCCGGCCGGGGCGCTGCCGTACGGGCTGCAGAAGCTCGTCGAGCTGGGCCGGGCCCTGTGCACCGAGCCGCGGCTGCTGCTGCTCGACGAGCCGGTGGCCGGCATGACGTCGGCGGCACGGCGGCGCACCGCCGCGCTGGTCGCGGGGATACGCGACAGCCTCGGCATCTCGATCGTCCTGGTGGAACACGACATGGGGGTGGTCATGCGGCTCGCCGACGAGGTGACCGTGCTCGACTTCGGCCGCCGTATCGCCGGCGGCGCACCCGAGGCGGTGCAGCGCGACCCCGAGGTGGTGCGCGCCTACCTCGGCGAGGCGGCCCCGGAGGACGGCGGCGCGCCCGCGGCGGGGAGGGGGCACCGGTGACCACGTTCGTCGAACTGCTCATCGGCGGGCTCTCCACGGGCTCGGTCTACGCCCTCATCGCCCTCGGCTTCGTCGTCATCTTCAAGGCCACCGAGGTCGTCAACTTCGCCCACGCCTCCCTCCTCCTCGCCGGCGGCTACGTCGCCGCCCGGCTCAGCGGGCACATCGGCTTCTGGCCGGCCCTCGCCGCCGGCATCGCCGGCGCCGCCACCGTCGGCGCACTGGTGGAGTTCCTGGTCATCCGCCGCTACCGCGGCGGTGAGCACAGCGTCCTCGCCATCGCCACCATCGGCGTCGACATCGTCCTGCTCACCGAGTTCACCCGGCTCATCGGCACCGACGTGCTGACCCTCGGCGACCCGTGGGGCGACGCGGTCCTGACCTTCGGCTCGGTGACCGTGCCGCAGACCCGCATCGCCGCGCTGGCCGCCGCGGCCCTGCTCATCACGGCCTTCCTGCTCGCCTTCCGCTACACCTCCTGGGGCGTGGCGATGCGGGCCGCCGCCGAGAACCGCGAGGCCGCGGCGCTGATGGGCGTACGGCTCGGGCGCGTGTCGCTGTCCGCCTGGGCGGTGGCCGGCGCGCTGGCCGCCGTCGCCGCGCTCTTCCTCACCGTCTTCCCCACCCCGGGGCTGGAGCGCAGCACGTCCTTCGCCGCGTTCAAGGCGTTCCCGGCCGCGATCATCGGCGGCCTCGACTCCACCGCGGGCGCGCTGGCCGGCGGGCTGATCGTCGGCGTCACCGAGGCGATGGCCACCGGCTACCAGGCCGAGCTGTCGTTCCTCGGCCGCGGCCTCGGCGACGTGGCCCCGTACCTGGTGATGCTGCTCGTCCTGCTGGCGCGGCCCGCCGGGCTCTTCGGGACGAGGGAGCTGACCCGTGTCTGAGCCGCTCACCGCCCCGCGCCGGGCACCGCGGCGGTACGCGCTGCCCGCCGCGGCCGGCGCCGGCCTGCTCGTGGCGCTGGCGCTGCCGTTCTACCTCGACCGGTTCTGGCTCCAGGCCGGGCTGTTCGCCATGGCCGCCGCCATCGGCGCCATCGGGCTCAACCTGCTCACCGGCGCCACCGGGCAGCTCTCCCTCGGCCACGCCTTCTTCCTCGCCGTCGGCGCGTACGGCTACTGCGCGCTCGCCGGCGGCGACGAGGAGGGGCTCACCGGCCTCGGGCTGCCCACCGCGGTCGCGGCGGCCGGCGCGGTGCTGCTCGCGGGGCTCGCCGGCGGGCTGCTGAGCCCGATCGCGGGGCGGCTCAGCGGCGCGTACCTCGGTATCGCCACGCTCGCGCTGATCTTCATCGGCCAGCACCTGCTGTTCAACGCCGACGACCTGACCGGCGGCTACAACGGCCGCGCCGTGCCGCCGCTGGAGCTGTTCGGCTACCGCTTCGACGACAGCGAGGACGTGCTGCTCAACGTGCCGTTCGGGGCGGCCGAGAAGCTCTGGTACGTGGGCCTCGCCCTGCTCGTCGCCGGCGCGCTGTTCGCCCGCGGCGTGCTGCGCGGCCGGCCCGGGCGGGCGATGAACGCGCTGCGCGACCACCGGATCGCCGCGGGCGTCATGGGGGTGCCGGTGGCGCGGCTGCGCGCCGGGGTGTTCGTGCTGTCGTCCATGTACGCCGGGCTGGCCGGGGTGCTGCTCGCGCTGGTCTTCCAGCGCACGGTGCCGGAGTACTTCGGCTTCGTGCTCTCCCTGGAGTACCTGGCGATGATCGTGGTCGGCGGGCTCGGCTCGGTCGCCGGCGCGGTGCTGGGCGCCGCCTTCGTCTCCCTGCTGCCGCAGGTCTTCATGCGCTACAGCGAGTCGCTGCCCCTGGTCTCCGCCACCGGGGATGGCGGCGTCGCCCCCGGAGAGGCGTCCCGCTACCTGTACGGGGCCGCCGTCGTCGCGGTCGTGCTCTTCCTGCCCGGCGGCCTGGCCCGGCTCGCTCCTCGCCGCAGAACCCCCGAGAAGAAGGAACCCTCTGATGCTGAAGACGCCATACAGACACCACACCGTGCGTAGACAACGGCCGCGTCTGGCCGCGGTCGCCGCGATCGCGGCGACCCTGGCGCTCACCGCGGCGGGCTGCAGCGGCAAGGCGAACGACGACGACGCGGCCGAGGGCGACGGCGGCGGATCGGAGCTGCGCGTCGGCGACGGTGTGACGGCGACCACCGTCCCGCTCGGCGTGCTCACCGACATGACGGGCGTGTACGCCACCCTCGGCAAGAGCGTGACGCAGGCGCAGCAGCTGTACTTCGACCGGTTCAACGCGGACGGCGGAGTCTGCGGCCGCACGGTGGAGCTGACCGTGCGGGACCACGGCTACGACCCGCAGAAGGCCGTCTCCGCGTACACCGAGCTGGAGCCGGAGGTGCTGGGCTTCCCGCAGTTCATCGGCTCGCCCTACGTCGCCGCGGTCAAGGACCGCATCGACGGCCAGGACAAGGGGCTGGTCATCCCGCAGGCGTGGTCGGCCACGCTGCTGGGCAGCGAGAACATCCGGCAGATCGGCGCCACGTACGACATGGAGATGATCAACGCCGTGGACTTCCTGGTCCGGCAGGGGGCCGTCGGGAAGGGCGACAGGATCGGCCACGTGTACTTCGAGGGCGACTACGGCGAGAACGCGCTGGCCGGCTCCGAGTACGCGGCCGAGGCGGCCGGGCTCACCGTCGTGGGCAAGAAGATCAAGGCGACCGACCAGGACATGACCGCCCAGGTCACCTCGCTCGCGAAGGCGGAGGTCTCGGCGGTCCTGATGAGCGCGGGGCCGCGACAGTCCGCGTCGCTGGCGGGTGTGGCGGCGGCTTCCGGGCTCGACGTGCCGATCGTGGGCTCCAACCCGACGTTCGCCCCCCAGCTGCTGGAGACCGCCGCCGGGCCCGCGCTGCTGAAGAACTTCCACGTCTCCACCTCCACCCTGCCCATCGGCTCGCCGGAGCCGGGGCCCGCGGAGCTGGCGGCGGCGTACGAGAAGGAGTACCCGGGCGAGCTGCTCGACACCGGCGTCATCGCCGGCTGGTCCGCGGCCGACCTGTTCGGCGAGGCGCTGCAGCGGGCCTGCAAGGCGAAGAACCTAACCCGCGAGGGAGTCACGGAGGCGCTGCTGTCGATCGACTCGATGGACACCGGCTTCGGCATCACCCACGACTTCTCCGACCCGGCCGAGCCGTCGACCCGGGAGAGCCTCATCCTGCGGCCGGACGCCGAGGCCAAGGGCGGGATGGTCGTGGCCGAGGAGGCGTTCACGGCGACGGCGGCGGCCGACTACGCCGTGGCGGGCGCCGAGGGCTGAGCGCCGGGGGCCGGGCGCCGGTCCCGGCCGCGGGGTGCGCGCCGCGCCCGGCGTCCGCACGGTCCGCCGCGCATCCGGGGCCGGCGCTCACCCCGGCTCCGGATGCACCTCCGGGTGCGCCGCCCACCACGCCCCGTACCGCGGGTTGTTGGCCAGCCCCGCCGCATACGCCCGGGCCGCCGCCCGGTACAGCACCGCCGCCATCTCCGCCGGCACCGCGCGGCGCTGCCACGCCAGCGTCAGCCGGCCCCTGATCGGGTCCCCCGCCAGCGGGCGCAGCACCACCCCCGGCGTCGCGGGGGCCGTGGGCTGGAAGACCGCCACCGCGCGGCCGGCCGCTATCAGCCGGCGGTTCAGCGCCGTGTCGCCGATGCGGTAGCGCAGCGACGGCGTGAAGCCCGCGCCGGCGCACGCCGCCTGCAGGGCCTCCGGGCCACCGTCGTCCTGGCTGGTCATCGCCATCCAGTGCTCGCCCGCCAGCTCCGCCAGGTCCACCCGCTCCCGGTCCGCGAGCCGGTGGCGCGCGGACAGGGCGATCCAGAACGGCTCGCCGGCGACCAGCGTGCGGGCCGTGACGCCCGCCGGGAGCGGGGTGCGGTGGTCGTTGACCTCGCCGTAGAGGACGGCGTCGTAGTGGCCGGAGCCCAGCAGCCGGGTCAGCGCCGTGACCGAGTCCTCGCTGTCGACCGTGGTCTGCCGGCCCGGCAGCAGCTCGTCCAGCTCCTGCACCAGCGCACCGAGCATGACGAGCACGATGCTCCCCAGCCGCAGCGGCCCCGTCGCCGTCGTGGCCCGGGCGCCGGCGGAGAGCGCTTCCATCTCGCCGAGCACCCGGTGGGCCTTGGACAGGACGAACTCGCCGAGCGGCGTGGGCTGTACGCCCTGCGGAGTCCGGGTGAACAGCTCCCCGCCGGCCACCCGCTCAATCCGCCGCAGCTGAGCGGAGAGAGCCGGCTGGGAGACGCCGAGGAGGCGGGCGGCGCGGGACAGGCTGCCGGCCTCGGCGATCCGGCAGACAGCCTGGAGATGCCGCAACTCCAGCTGCATTCCAGCAGCGTATAACCCGGGCATGAGGGCCGGTGGGATATCCCCGAAGCGCCATGTGCATGTCGATACTCGCGTCACCGGTTTCCCAGAGGGGAGCAACAGACGTGAGGTCCACAAGACTTGGCGCGGTCGTGGCGGCACTCGCCCTGACCGCCGGCCTGACCGGTGCCTTCACCGGCACGACCAGCGCCGCTCCACCACCGTCGGAGCGGCAGCCGAGCGGCAAGGCGCGCGCCCTGGCCGCCGCCGACCGCGCCGCCGACAGCGGGCTCGACGGGCTGCGCCACAGCCCCGGCGAGGAGCTCGTCCGCACCGGGGTGACCCCCTGGGACGGCGGTCTCTACTACGCCGCGTACGAACGCACCTACCTCGGGCTGCCGGTCACCGGGGGCGACGCCGTCGTGCTCGCCGACAGCCGCGGCCGCGTCCTCGACGTCGCCGCCGCACCCGCGCCCGAGCTGACGCTCTCCCCGCACGCCCGGATCTCCGCGGCCGCCGCCGAGAAGACCGCCGCCGGACGGGTCGCCCGGCCGGAGGAGACCACGCGGCCCGAGCTGGGCGTGCTCATCAAGTCCGGCAAGGGCGTGCTGACCTGGCAGTCCACCGTCACCGGGACCACCGCCGCCGGCGCCCCCAGCGTGCGCGAGGTCTACGTCGACGCCCGCACCGGCGAGGTCGTCGAAACCCGCGAACAGGTCCGCGACGCCTCCGGGCAGGGCTACCACAACGGCACCGTCGAGATCGACACCGCCGCAAGCTCCATGACCGACCCCGACCGCGCCGGCTTCCAGTGCGGCGGCCAGAACGGCGCCCCGTACACCAGCCCGCCGTGGGGCAACGGCGGCGCCAACGACCTGGAGACCGCCTGCGTCGACATCATGTACGCGGCCCAGCACGAGTTCGACATGCTGAACGAGTGGCTCGGCTACAACGGCCAGAACGGACGCGGCGGCCTCGTCCCCGCCCGCGCCGGCCTCAGCGTCGTCAACGCCTACTACGACGGCACCAAGACCACCTACGGCCGAAACCAGACCGGCACCAACCAGCTCACGTCCATCGACGTCGTCGCGCACGAGTACGGGCACGAGATCTTCCACCGCACCCCCGGCGGCACCGGCTCGGGCAGCGAGAACGGCGGCATGAACGAGTCCACCGGCGACATCTTCGGCGCCGTCACCGAGGCGTACATCAACAACCCGAACGACCCGCCCGACTACACCGTCGGCGAGAAGGCCCGCTTCTTCGGCGACAGCCGCCCCATTCGTAACATGTACAACCCGTCGCTGGTCAACAACGACCCCAACTGCTACACGCAGCTCGGCCCCGGCACCGAGGTGCACGCCGCGGCCGGCCCGCAGAACCACTGGTTCTACCTGCTCGCCGAGGGCTCCGACCCCGGCGGCGGCAAGCCGGGCAGCCCGATCTGCTCCGGCGGCCCCTCCTCCGTCACCGGCATCGGCATCCAGAAGGCCGCGAAGGTCTTCATGGGCGGGCTGCTGATGAAGACCTCCGCCTGGAACCACCGGGCCGCCCGCGCGGCGACCGTCACCGCCGCGAAGACCACCTACGGCGCCGCCGAGTGCAACGCCGTCAAGGCGGCCTGGAGCGCCGTCGCCGTGCCCGCGGCGGCCGGCGAGGCCGACTGCGGCGGCAGCCAGACGCCGGACTTCTCCCTCGCCCTGTCGCCGGACTCCGGCCGGGTGGAGTCGGGCGGCGGCTCCGCCACCGCCACCGTGGGCACCACGACGACCGGCGGCGAGCCGCAGGACGTCGCGCTCACCGCCTCCGGCGCCCCCGGGGGCGCCACGGTGTCCTTCGCACCGGCGACGGTGACGTCCGGCGACTCCGCGACCATGACGGTCGACGTCGGCGCCGCGACCGCCGACGGCACGTACCCGATCAGGGTGACCGGCACCGGCAGCACCACCCACAGCGTGACGTACACCCTGACCGTCGGCTCCGACACCGGCGGCACCTGGGCGGCCTGGACCTCCTACCAGGCCGGTGACACCGTCACGTACGGCGGCCGGACCTACCGGTGCCTGCAGGCCCACACGGCCCTGCCCGGCTGGGAGCCGCCGAACGTGCCCGCGCTCTGGCAGCCCGTCTGACCCCGATCCAGGACGGGCCCGCCGGAAAAGCCGCCGCGCCCGGGGGCCAGTCCCCCGGGCGCGGCGGCGCGGTCTGTTCTCGTACGGTACGGGCCCGGAGCCCGGGCCCGTAGGCGCGGGCGGCTCAGCCCTGCGCGGCGGCGCGGGCCTCGCGGCGGCCGACGCGGAAGGTGTTGACCCGGCGGGCGGTGGCGAAGAGCGGGATCGTGGCGGCGGTCACTATCTGCAGCGCGCAGCCCGTCTGGAGCAGCAGCTGGCCGTTCGGCGCGTCGAAGGCCCACGCCCCCAGGCAGGTCATGCTGATGAAGATCCACACGAGCGTGGCCACCGCCAGCCGGCCGCGCGGCTTGGGGTACTCCACCCGGCTCACCATCAGCCAGGCCACCCCGACGATCGCCAGCAGCGTCGGCACGAACGGCAGCTCCAGCAGCACCACCGAGATCACCGTCAGCGCCCCGAAGGGGCTCGGCATGCCCTGGAAGACCCCGTCACGCACCGTCACGCAGGAGAACCGGGCGAGCCGCAGCACCACCGCCAGCATCACCGCGACCGCGGCCACCGTGGACACCCGCTGGTGCGCGTCGTCGGCGACCATGCCGTAGACCAGCACGAAGTACGCGGGCGCCAGCCCGAAGCTGATCAGGTCGGAGAGGTTGTCCAGCTCCGCGCCCATCGCCGAGCTGCGCAGCTTCCGCGCGACCAGGCCGTCGAAGAGGTCGAAGACCGAGGCGAGCAGCATCAGGATCACGGCGGTGGCGGCGCTCTGCCGGGCTATGCCGCCGGTGCTCTCGCCCATCAGGTGCGGGACGAGCACGCCGGTGGTGGTGAAGTAGACGGCGAGGAAGCCGCAGGTGGCGTTCGCCAGCGTGAGGGTGTCGGCGATCGACAGCCGCGTGGACAGCGGCATGTCGTCGTCCTCGTCGACCTCGGGGACCCAGCCGGCCTTCGTCTCCGGATCAATCACGGTCAAGGCGCGTCACCCCCGCCGTGGTGGCCTGGCCGACGTCCACGCCGGCGGCGACGCCCTCCGGCAGGTACACGTCGACGCGGGAGCCGAAGCGGATCAGCCCGACCCGCTCGCCCTGCTCGACCTTGGTGCCCCGGGTCACGTACGGCACGATGCGGCGCGCGACCGCGCCGGCGATCTGCACCATCTCGACGTCGCCGAGTTCGGTGCCGAGGTGCCACACGACGCGTTCGTTGGTGTCGCTCTCCTTGTTGAACGCCGGGACGTAACCGCCGGGGACGTGCTCCACGGAGCTGACGGTGCCGGCCAGCGGAGCCCGGTTCACGTGCACGTTCAGCGGGCTCATGAAGATCGCGACGCGGGTGCGGCCGTCGGGCCACGGCATGATGCTCTGCACCACGCCGTCGGCGGGGGAGAGGACCCGGCCGCCGGCGATCTCGCGGTCGGGGTCGCGGAAGAACCACAGCATGCCCGCCGCCAGCGCGGCGGGGGGCACGGCGGCCAGCCGGTCGGGCCAGCGCCCGGTGCGGCGGGCGCGGACGGCGGCGGCGGCCGCGGTGGCCAAGGTCGGCAGGAGCCACGGCGATGCTCCGCGCGCCAGGCGGACCCGGCGGCGCGGAACGGTATCTGGGCTGTGGGGCATGTTTGACCTTCGTAGCGGGAGGGGGCCGCGGTGATGGGGGACGGCGGCTTGTCGGGGATGCTATCGGTTGGCACCGGCAACTCGGCAAGCCGAAGCGAGCTTTCGTCCGCCGGGGCGCCCGACCGGCTGCCACGCGCCCCTGCCGCCTGCCCCTGAAGCAGTCCCTCAGCCCTGGGACCCGTACTCCTCCAGCAGTCGCCGCCCAATGATCATTTTCTGGATCTCGGCGGTTCCTTCGCCAATGAGAAGCATCGGCGCCTCCCGGTAGAGACGCTCGATCTCGTACTCCTTGGAGAAGCCGTACCCGCCGTGGATGCGGAACGCGTCTTCCACGACTTCCTTGCAGTACTCCGAAGCGAGATATTTGGCCATCCCCGCCTCTAGGTCGTTACGTTCTCCAGTATCCTTTTTGCGTGCCGCTCGCACCATCATCGCATGGGCGGCCTCGACCTTGGTAGCCATCTCGGCCAGTTTGAACTGGATTGCCTGGTGCCGGGCGATCGGCCGGCCGAACGTCTGCCGCTGCTGGGCGTAGTCGACGCCCAGCTCGAAGGCGCGCTGCGCGACGCCGCAGCCGCGCGCGGCGACGTTCACGCGGCCCACCTCGACCCCGTCCATCATCTGGTAGAAGCCCCGGCCGGCCCCGCCGGGGCCGCCGAGCACCCGGTCGGCCGGGACCCGCAGCCCCGTCATGATCAGCTCGGTGGTGTCGACGCCCTTGTAGCCCATCTTGTCGATCTTGCCGGGGATGGTCAGCCCCGGCTTCACCGCGCCGAACCCGGGCTCTTTCTCCACCAGGAACGTCGTCATCGACCGGTGCGCCGGCGCGTCCGCCGGCAGCCCCTCGTCCGTCCGGCAGAGGACGGCCACCAGCGTCGACGTGCCGCCGTTGGTGAGCCACATCTTCTGCCCGGTGAGCAGGTAGTCGCCGCTCTCCCCGTCCCGTACGCCCCGGGAGGTGATCGCCGCCACATCCGAGCCGAGCCCGGGCTCCGACATCGAGAACGCGCCGCGCACCTCGCCGGCGGCCATCCGGGGCAGGAAGTGCTCCCGCTGCTCGGGGGTGCCGTGCTGCTTGATCAGGTACGCCACGATGAAGTGCGTGTTGATGATCCCCGACACGCTCATCCAGCCGCGGGCGATCTCCTCCGCGCACAGCGCGTACGTGAGCAGCGACTCGCCGAGACCGCCGTACTCCTCGGGGATCATCAGGCCGAAAACACCCAGGTCCTTCAGGCCTTCGACGATCTGCGCGGGATACTCGTCCCGGTGCTCCAGCTCGGTGGCGACCGGCAGGATCTCCTTGTCGACGAAGCCGCGGACCGTGGCGACGATCTCGCGCTGGACGTCCGTCAGCCCCTCCGTCTGCGCCAGCCGCCCCATCACGCCGCCCCGCCGCGCTCGGCCGGCTCCGGGCGGCCGGGCGGTGCCCCCATGGGCTCCCGCACGTACGCCGCCGTGGGGACCAGCACCTTGCGCCGGAAGACGCACACCAGGGTGCCGTCCTGCTTGTGGCCGCGGGTCTCGACGGACACGATGCCGCGGTCGTCCTTCGACGTCGACGGCCACTTGTCCAGGACGGTCGTCTCGCCGTAGACCGTGTCGCCGTGGAAGGTGGGCGCCACGTGCTTCAGCGACTCCACCTCCAGGTTGGCGATCGCCTTGCCGGACACGTCCGGCACGGACATGCCGAGCAGCAGCGAGTACACGTAGTTGCCGACGACGACGTTGCGGCCGAAGCCGGTGGCCTCGCCGGCGTAGTGCGCGTCCAGGTGCAGCGGGTGGTGGTTCATGGTCAGCAGGCAGAACAGGTGGTTGTCGTACTCGGTGACGGTCTTGCCCGGCCAGTGCCTGTACACCGCGCCCGGCTCGAACTCCTCGTAGATGCGTCCGAACTGCATGTCAGCCCTCCGGCGGGGTGAAGGCGGCGGTGCGGGTCAGACCGGCGGCGCGGCCCTTGCCCGAGACGACGAGGGCCATCTTGCGGCTCGCCTCGTCGATCATCTCGTCGCCGAGCATCGCCGAGCCCTTGCGGCCGCCCTCCTCGGAGGTGAAGTACTCGTACGCGTCGAGGATCAGCTCGGCGTGGTCGTAGTCCTCCTGGGACGGCGAGAAGACCTCGTTGGCGGCCTCCACCTGCCCCGGGTGCAGCACCCACTTGCCGTCGAAGCCGAGGGCCGCGGCGCGGCCGGCGACCTCGCGGAAGCCGTCGACGTTGCGGATCTGCAGGTACGGGCCGTCGATGGCCTGCAGGTCGTGGCTGCGGGCGGCCATGAGGATCCGCATGAGGATGTAGTGGTAGGCGTCGGCCGGGTAGCCGGGCGGCTGCTCGCCGACGACCAGGGACTTCATGGTGATCGAGGCCATGAAGTCGGCGGGCCCGAAGACGATCGTCTCCAGCCGCGGCGAGGCGGCGGCGATGGCGTCGACGTTCACCAGCCCCCTGGCGTTCTCGATCTGCGCCTCGATGCCGATGCGGCCCACGGCGAAGCCCATGGTCTTCTCGATCTGGGTGAGCAGCAGGTCGAGGGCCCTGACCTGCTCGGCGTCCTGGACCTTCGGCAGCATGAGGCAGTCCAGGTTCGGCCCCGCGCCCTCGACGACCGTGATGACGTCGCGGTACGTCCAGTGCGTCGTCCAGTCGTTGACCCGCACCACCCGGGTCTTGCCGCTCCAGTCGCCCTCGTTGAGGAACTTCACGACGGTGTGCCGCGCGTCCGGCTTCGCCAGCGGCGCACAGGCGTCCTCCAGGTCCAGGAAGACCTGGTCGGCCGGCAGCCCCTGCGCCTTCTCCAGGAACCGAGGGTTGGATCCCGGGACGGCGAGGCAGGAACGCCGCGGCCGCAGGCGGTCGGGCTGGTCGGGGGCGGGGTTCATGCGGGGGCCTCCTTCGGGCCGATCTTGTTCGCGAGCCGGATCTCGTCGACGATACGGCCGATGATCCGGGTGATTCCGAAGTCCTTCGGGGTGAACACGGCGGCGACGCCCGCCGCGCGCAGCGCCTCGGCGTCGGCGGCCGGGATGATGCCGCCGACGACGACGGGCAGGTCGCCGGCGCCCGCGCGGCGCAGCAGGTCCAGGACGTCGGGGACCAGTTCGGCGTGTGCGCCGGAGAGGACGGACAGCCCGACGCAGTGCACGTCCTCGGCGACCGCGGCCGTGGCGATCTGCTCGGGCGTCAGCCGGATGCCCTGGTAGACGACTTCGAAGCCGGCGTCCCGGGCGCGTACCGCGATCTGCTCGGCGCCGTTGCTGTGCCCGTCGAGGCCCGGTTTGCCGACGAGCAGCCGCAGCCGGCCGGTGCCCAGCTCCGCGGCGGTGCGCGCGGCCCGGTCCCGTACGGCGGTGAGCGCGACGGCGGCGTCGCCGTCCGGGCCGTCCGGGCCGTCCGGGCCGTCCGCGCCGTGGGGGGCCGCGGCGACGGCGACCGGCGCGCCGCCCACCCCCGTGGGGGCGCGGAACTCGCCGAAGACGTCGCGCAGCGCCCAGGCCCACTCGCCGGTGGTGACGCCGGCGCGGGCGCACTCCAGCGACGCGGGCATGAGGTTGTCCGTACCGGCGGCGGCGGACTTCAGCGCCGCCAGCGCCCGCTGCGCGCGCGGCTCGTCGCGGGCGAGCCGCCACTCGTGCGTTCGGGAGACGACGCGCGCCTCCACGTCCGCGTCGACGGTCATGATCGCGGCGTCCAGGTCGGCGGTGAGCGGGCTGGGCTCGGTCTCCGTATGGCAGTTGACGCCGACGATCTTCTCCTCGCCCGACTCGATACGCGCGCGCCGCTCGGCGTGCGAGGCGACCAGCTGGGACTTCAGGTAGCCGGACTCCACCGCCGCCACGACCCCGCCCAGCCGCTCGATGCGCGCCATCTCGGCTGTCGCGCTCTCGACCAGGCCGGCCACCCGGGCCTCCACCACACGGCTGCCGTCGAAGAGGTCGGGGTACTCCAGCAGGTCGCTCTCGTACGCCAGCACCTGCTGGATGCGCAGGCTCCACTGCTGGTCCCACGGGCGCGGCAGGCCGAGCGCCTCGTTCCAGGCGGGCAGCTGCACCGCGCGGGCGCGGGCGTCCTTCGACAGCGTCACGGCCAGCATCTCCAGCACGATGCGCTGGACGTTGTTCTCCGGCTGCGCCTCGGTCAGGCCGAGGGAGTTGACCTGCACGCCGTAGCGGAAGCGGCGCTGCCGGGGGTCCCCGATGCCGTAGCGCTCGCGCGTGACGGTGTCCCAGATGCGGGTGAACGCCCGCATCTTGCACATCTCCTCGACGAAGCGGACCCCGGCGTTGACGAAGAAGGAGATGCGGGCGACGACGTCGCCCAGCTTCTCCGGCGGCACCTGGCCGGAGTCGCGGACCGCGTCCAGGACGGCGGTCGCGGTCGACATGGCGTACGCGATCTCCTGCACCGGCGTGGCGCCCGCCTCCTGCAGGTGGTAGCTGCAGATGTTGATCGGGTTCCACTTCGGCATCCGGCCGACGGTGTAGGCGATGGTGTCGGTCGTCAGCCGCAGCGAGGGCCCGGGCGGGAAGACGTAGGTGCCGCGGGAGAGGTACTCCTTGACGATGTCGTTCTGCGTGGTGCCCGCCAGCTCGGCGATGCCCGCCTCGTCCAGGCCCTGTTCCTCGGCGACCACCTGGTAGAGCGCCAGCAGCCACATCGCGGTGGCGTTGATGGTCATGGAGGTGTTCGTCCGGGTGAGCGGGATGCCCGCGAAGAGGCGGCGCATGTCGCCCAGGTGTGCGACGGGCACGCCGACGCGGCCGACCTCGCCGCGGGCGAGCACGTGGTCGGGGTCGTAGCCGGTCTGGGTGGGCAGGTCGAAGGCGACGGACAGGCCCGTCTGGCCCTTGGCCAGGTTCCGCCGGTACAGCTCGTTGGACGCCTCGGCGGTCGAGTGGCCGGCGTAGGTGCGCATCAGCCAGGGCCGGTCGCGGTCCGCCATCAGACGTTCCCGGCGTGTTCGACGGCCCGCGCCGGCGCGCTCCCGCGGCCGGCCCGCGGCCCGGGTGCCTCGGCGGTGCGGAACAGCTGGATCGCGTCGAGGTGCGCGGCGCGCTTCTCCTCGTCGCGTACGCCCAGCCCCTCGGCGGGGGCGAGGCAGAGCACGCCGACCTTGCCCTGGTGCAGGTTCCGGTGCACGTCGTACGCCGCCTGGCCGGTCTGGTCGAGCGGGTAGGTCCGCGACAGGGTGGGGTGGATCCTGCCCTTGTCGACGAGGCGGTTGGCCTCCCACGCCTCGCGGTAGTTGGCGAAGTGCGAGCCGATGATCCGCTTGAGCGACATCCACAGGTAGCGGTTGTCGTACTCGTGCACGAAGCCGGAGGTGGAGGCGCAGGTGACGACGGTGCCGCCCTTGCGGGTGACGTAGACCGAAGCGCCGAAGGTCTCCCGGCCGGGGTGCTCGAAGACGATGTCGACGTCCTCGCCGCCGGTCAGCTCGCGGATGCGCGCGCCGAAGCGCTTCCACTCCCGGGGGTCCTGCTCGTGCTCGTTGCGCCAGAAGCGGTAGTCCTCGCCGCGGCGGTCGATGATCGCCTCGGCGCCCATCCGGCGGCAGATCTCCGCCTTCTCCGGGCTGGAGACCACGCAGACGGGGGTGGCGCCGCCGGCGAGCGCGAACTGCGTGGCGTACGAGCCGAGTCCGCCGCTCGCGCCCCAGATGAGCACGTTGTCGCCCTGCTTCATGCCGGCGCCGTTGCGGGAGACGAGCTGGCGGTACGCGGTGGAGTTGACCAGGCCCGGGGCCGCGGCCTCCTCCCAGGACAGGTGGGCCGGCTTGGGCATCAGCTGGTTGGACTTCACCAGCGCGATCTCCGCCAGGCCGCCGAAGTTGGTCTCGAAGCCCCAGATGCGCTGCTCGGGGTCGAGCATCGTGTCGTCGTGGCCGTCGGCGCTCTCCAGTTCCACCGACAGGCAGTGCGCGACCACCTCGTCGCCCGGCCGCCAGGCGACGACCCCCGGGCCGGTGCGCAGCACGACGCCGGCGAGGTCGGAGCCGATGACGTGGTACGGCAGGTCGTGGCGCCTGGCGAGCGGGGAGAGGCGGCCGTAGCGCTCCAGGAAGGCGAAGGTGGGCAGCGGCTCGAAGAGGGACGTCCACACCGAGTTGTAGTTCACGGAGCTGGCCATGACCGCCACCAGGGCCTCGCCGGGGCCGAGTTCCGGCACCGGCACCTCGTCCAGGTGCAGCGACCTGCGCGGGTCCTTCTCGCGGGTGGGGAGGCCGTCGAACATCCGGGTCTCGTCCTTGTGCACCGTCACGGCCCGGTAGGAACCGGGCAGGGGCAGGGCGGCGAAGTCGGCGGCGGTGCTGTCGGGTGCCTGGATCGCGGCGAGTATCTCGTGCGTCTCGTTCATGGTGCTGCCTCCGGCGAAGCGTGTCGGGGGACGCTTGAGGGACGTCGGGGGAGAGCTGCGGGTGCGGTTCGGCTCCGGCGGTGGTGCCGGTGTGCGGGGTACGGCGCGGTGGCGCCGGGGCGCCCGTGACGAGGCGCGGCCGGGTGCGCGAGCCGGGGGCTCGCGGGGACAGCCGGCGCCCGCTCTGCCTTCGGGCACCGGTCACCCGGATATCCGTACGGTATGGCACGGCGTGCCAGGCTGCAAGACACTCGGTGCCAAATAATTCCCTCAGATGTCGACGGGAGCGCACGGATGAGCACGCCCGGGCAGGCGAAGGCTCCCGGGCCGAAGCGGCCGGGGAGCCTCGTGCACGGGGGTGAAACCGCCGGTCAGCCCCGGTTCAGCGCCTTCTCGATGGTGCGCATGACCTCGCTCAGCGGCGCGTCCGTCCGGGCGAGGGCGACAAGCACGTCCGAGCCCTCACCGCCGGCCGTGAGCACCGCGGGCGGGCCCGCCGCGCCCGCCTGCGCGCCGCCCCGGCCCGTCGGCCCGTGCGGCAGCCCGACGCCGGCGAACCGGGCCCGTACCACCGCGAAGGCCCGGTCGAGCTGGCCCTCCACCTCGCCCTGCGCGCCCGCGCGCAGCCAGCGGCGCAGCACGTGGTTGTGCGCGGTGACCACCGCCGAGGCCGCGACCTCCGCGAGCAGCGGGTCGTCGTCGCCGTCCTGGTGGGCGCCCTCGTCGAAGTGGCCCAGGAGGTAGCGGGTGAAGAGCCGCTCGTAGCGCGAGACCGAGGCGATCTCGCGCTCCCGCAGCGTCGGCACCTCCCGGGTCAGCCGGTAGCGCTCGACGGAGACCGCGGGCTGGGCCGCGTACATCCGCATGACCTCCCGGATGCCGCGGCACACGGTGTCCAGCGGGTACTCGTGCGGCGGCGCGGCGTCCAGGACGGCCTTCACCCGCTCCAGGGTGTCGTCGTGGTCCGGGAAGATCGCCTCCTCCTTGGAGCGGAAGTGCCGGAAGAAGGTGCGGCGGGCGACGCCCGCGGCGGCGGCGATCTCGTCCACCGTCGTCGCCTCGTAGCCCTTCGTCGCGAACAGCTCCATCGCGGCGGCCGCGATGTCGCGGCGCATCTTCAGGCGCTGGCTGCTGGAGGTCGGACGGCTGGGCTTCGCTGGCTCGGACATGTAAGGAACGTACTCCATGCGTGGGCCCCGTTCCGCCGCCGCTGCGCACGAGGCGGCGGCGGGACGGAGGCTGCGGCGCGCTCAGCGCCGAGCGGCGGCGTACTCGCGGAAGCCGCGGCCCGTCTTGCGGCCGAGGCAGCCGGCGGCGACCAGGTGTTCCAGCAGCGGCGCCGGGGCCAGGCCCGGGTCGCGGAACTCGCGGTGCAGCACGCGCTCGATGGCCAGCGAGACGTCCAGGCCGACGACGTCCAGCAGTTCGAACGGGCCCATGGGGTAGCCGCCGCCGAGCTTCATCGCGGCGTCGATGTCGTCGAGTGAGGCGTAGTGCTCCTGGACCATCTTCACCGCGTTGTTCAGGTACGGGAACAGCAGCGCGTTGACGATGAAGCCGGCCCGGTCGCCGCAGTCCACCGCGTGCTTGCCCAGCCGGGTGCAGACCTCGCGGGCGGTGGCGTGCGCGTCGTCCGCGGTACGGACCGTGCGCACCACCTCGACGAGCTTCATCACCTGCGCCGGGTTGAAGAAGTGCATGCCGACGACGTCCTCGGGGCGCGAGGTCGCGGCGGCGCAGGCGACGACGGGCAGCGAGGACGTGGTGGTGGCCAGCACGGCGCCCGGCCTGGCGACCTCGTCCAGGGCCGCGAACAACTGCCGCTTGACCGCCAGGTCCTCGGCGACGGCCTCCACGACGAGGTCGGCGCCGGCCAGCGCGGCCAGGGAGCCCGCGGGGGAGACCCGGGCCAGCGCGGCGTCGCGGTCGCCCGCGGTCAGGCGGCCCCGGGCGGCGGAGCGGTCCAGCGACGCGGCGATACGGGACTTCGCCGCCGCCGCCTTCTGCTCGCCGCGGGCGGCGAGCACGACGTCGTACCCCGCCCGGGCGAACACCTCGGCGATGCCGCTCGCCATCGTGCCGGAGCCAGCGACGCCGACCGCCCGGACCGGCCGCGGCGCCGCCAGCGGCGCCGCCCCCGAAGCTGCGTCGGCGGCGAGGGAGCCGGCGGCAGGGGAGCCGGCGGCGGGAGGATGGGCGTCCGGCACGACGGTGCCGCTGCCGGGGGCGTCGTAGGTGTAGAAGCCGCGGCCCGCCTTGCGGCCGGTGAGGCCCGCGGCGGTGAGCTGGCCGAGGAGGGGCGCGGGCGCGTGCAGCCGGTCCTGCGACGCGGCGTACATGGCCTCCAGCACCGTGCGGGCGGTGTCGACGCCGATCAGGTCGAGCAGCTCCAGCGGGCCCATGGGCAGGCCGCAGCCGAGCTTCATCGCCGCGTCGATGTCCTCGCGGGTGGCGTACCGCGACTCGTACATCGCCGCCGCCTGGTTGAGGTAGCCGAAGAGCAGCCCGTCGGCGATGAACCCGGGCCGGTCGCCCACCGCGACGGGCTCCTTGCCCAGCTCCCGCACCAGCGCGGTGACCCGCTCCACCGCCGGCGGCTCGGTGAGCACGGAGGAGACCACCTCCACCAGCCGCATCGCCTGGACCGGGGCGAAGAAGTGCAGGCCGAGGACGCGCTCGGGGTGGGCGGAGGAGGCGGCGAGCCGGGTGACGGACAGCGCGTTGGTGCCGGTGGCGATGACCGCGTCGGCGCGTAGCACGCGGTCGAGTTCCGCGACGACCCGCTGCTTGGTCTCGTACGACTCCGGCACCACCTCGATGACCAGGTCCGCGTCTGCGGCGGCGCGCAGGTCGGGGAAGGTGCGCAGCCGGGCCAGGACGCCGGCGCGGTCGCCCTCGGTGAGGCGGCCGCGGGCCACGGCACGGTCCGTGGCGCGCTCCAGTGCGGCGACGCAAGCGGTGGCGGCGGCCTCGCTGACGTCGATGCCGACGACCTCGCGGCCGGCGCGGGCCAGCACCTCGCACAGGCCGGTGCCCATCGTGCCGAGACCGACGACGGCCACGGTGGGGAAGGGAACCGAGGGGGGCTCGGGGATCTCGGGGGACTCGGGGACGGGGCTGCGGTCCATCGCGGGACTCCAGTCGTGACGCGGGAGACGAGGGTCGGGGCGCGCGCACGGCGGCGGGACCGGGGCACGACGGCCCACGGCGGGAACCGCGCGGCGGCGGGGCACGCGGCGGCGAGGCGCGCCGCAGGCCCTGTCCCGGGGCCGGGCGTCCCCGCCACGGGCGCTTGAGCGCCCGTCGCGCGTGCTGTTGGTCGCCGAACCGACTTCAGCTCTCGGCGGCTGCGTCACCAGACCGCCCGAGCAGGGGTGCTGCTCGTCCCCCGAGCTTAACTCGTGAGTAACCATGGGCGCCAGAGGGGGATTCAGGGAATGTACCCGTCAGCGGGGGCACAGATGGAGTGAACCCGATCGACGCGCCCGTCACCGACCGGTGACGGGACACGTACCCTGAGTGCCGGCGAGGCAGGGGGCGAGGCATGGACCAGGAGTATCTGGCGCTCACCGAACGGATCCGCGGCAGGCTGGACGACCCGCCGGCGCTGGCGCGCTTCGACCGCATGACCGCGCTCGTGCGACAGCGCACGACCACCGCCCACGACGAGCTGGCGCGGGTGCTGGAGCTGCCCGGGGAGCCGCTGTGGACCCGGGAGCTGGCCGCCTTCGCGCTGGGTACGGCGGGGGACCGGCGGGCGTTCGAGACGCTGGTGCTGCTGCTCAACTACCGCGACCCGGTACGGGCGGAGAGCGCGGCGTGCGCGCTGGCCCGGCTCGGCGACCCGCGCACCGCGCGGGCGGCGGCGGCCCTGGCGACGAACCCGCTGCGCACCGCGTACGCGCTGCACGCCATCCGGCTGCTCGTCCGGCTGCGCGCGCCGGAGTCGGCGCCGGCGCTGATCAGCACCCTGCAGCGGCTGGTGCGCGAGCCGCAGCACCACTGGCCGATCGCCAAGGCCTGTGTCGAAGGGCTGGGCGAGCTGGGCGACCCGGGCGCGATCCCGGCGCTCTCCGAGGCGCTCGGCTTCCCGCAGCTGTGGCGCGCGGCCACGGCGGCCATCACCCGCATAGGCCCGCGCACCCCGGCGCCGGGCACCGGGGTCAGAGCAGGGTCAGCTGCGTGCTCTCCGGGGCGTCCGGCCCTGCTCCGGGCTCCTCCGCCGGCCCGATGCGGCGCGCGGTGCCGGGCGCCGAGGGGCCTATGCCCAGCTCCGTCGCGTACTCGTGCACCTGCCGGGTGACCTGGCGCTGGTACCACTTCGGCGCGTACGACCCGCCCGCGTACATCGTGCGGTACCGGCGGACCAGCCGCGGGTGGTGCCGCTCCAGCCAGGTCATGAACCACTCCCGCGCGCCCGGCCGCAGATGCAGCACCAGCGGCGTCACGGACGTCGCGCCCGCCCGGGCCACCGCCCGCACCGTGGCGCGCAGTTGCTCCGGCGAGTCGCTGAGGAACGGCAGCACCGGCGCCATCAGCACCCCGCAGCCGATGCCGTGCTCCGCCAGGGTGCGCACCACGTCGAGCCGGCGGCGCGGCGCCGGCGTGCCGGGCTCGACGGTCCGCCACAGCTCCTCGTCGAGGAAGCCGACCGAGACCGCGACGCCGACGTCCGTCACCTCGGCCGACTGCTTGAGCA
The DNA here is from genome assembly GCF_039531005.1 of Streptomyces synnematoformans. Lineage (NCBI taxonomy): Bacteria > Bacillati > Actinomycetota > Actinomycetes > Kitasatosporales > Streptomycetaceae > Streptomyces > Streptomyces synnematoformans. The sequence continues at coordinate 14,695 of NZ_BAAAPF010000007.1, read as the reverse complement.
GCGGCAGGTCGCGGAGGATGAGCGTGCCCTTGGTGAGGATCGAGTACGGGTTGGCGAAGTCCCGCAGCGCGGCCAGGATGCCGGGCATCAGCCGGTACCGCCCCTCGGCGCGCTGGTAGCAGTCCACGTTGGTGCCCATGGCGATGTGCTCGCCGCGCCACCGGCGGCCGGCCAGCTCGCGCCGCAGCAGCTCCGGGGCGTTGACCTTGACCACGATCTGCGAGTCGAAGCCGCGGCCGGTGTCGAGGTCCAGGTAGTCGTGGGTCTTCCTGGCGAAGCAGTACACGCAGGCGTGGCTGCAGCCCCGGTACGGGTTGACGGTCCAGTCGAAGGCCATCCGCGACGCGCCCGGCACCCTGTTGACGAGGGAGCGCGCCCGCACCTCGTGGAAGGTGATGCCCTGGAACTCCGGGGTGTCGAACGTGCGGGTGACGACGGCGGCCGTGCCGAAGAGGGCGGGCGGCGCGCCGCCCGGGCCCGTGCCGCCGTCGGCGGCGGCGGTCTCGGCGGCGGCGTCGTGTGTCAGATTCTCCCAGCGCATCGGTACCTCCCGTTGATCTGCCGCCGAGAATAGAACACGTGTTCCCTTCGCGTCGAGTCCTCGATCGGGTGACGCCGGGCGGCGCCGCCCGCCGGCGGGGCCGCCGCCCGGTTCGCCGTTTCGAGTGGTTCTCCCGCGCGCCGCCGCGAGCACTCCCGCGCCCCCGGCTCCGCCCGCGCGCCGCGAAAGCCGCTGATGAGCGACCGGCGGGCGCCCCGGGCAACCGGGTCGCGGACCGTGGGGCGGCCCCGCGGGGGGAGTGATCGGGTTTGCCCCAGGATCGTGCGCGGTGCGAGAAATGGTCCGGCGCAGGCGGACGATGGGGAGCTGGCAGGTGGGTACGACCCTGGTGAAGGACGAGCCGGTCACCGTGCCCGCGGCCGGCCCGGCGGACCGGCCGGCGGAGCAGGCCCAGGTGGCCCAGCCGGCGCGACGTACCGGAGAGGGCGGACCGCCCGCCGGTCCCGGCGCGGCCGACGGTGCCGGCGGGGCGCTGAGCCCCCGGCGCGTACGGCTGGTCTTCCTGGCGCTGATGCTCGCGCTGCTCCTCGCCGCGCTGGAGCAGATGATCGTCGCCACCGCGCTGCCGAAGATCGTCGGCGAACTGCACGGCCTGGACCGGATGTCCTGGGCGATCACCGCCTACCTGCTCACCGCGACCGTCGGGCTGCCGATCTACGGCAAGCTCGGCGACCTCTTCGGCCGCAAGGGCGTCTTCCAGTTCGCCATCGTCGTGTTCGTCGCCGGCTCGGCGCTCGCCGGCGCCGCGCGCAGCATGGACCAGCTGATCGCGTTCCGCGCGATCCAGGGCATGGGCGCCGGCGGCCTCATGATCGGTGTGCAGGCGATCATCGCCGACATCGTCCCGGCCCGCGAGCGCGGCCGCTACATGGGCCTGATCGGCGCCGCCTTCGGGCTTGCCTCGGTCGCCGGGCCGCTGCTCGGCGGGTTCTTCACCGACGAGCTGTCCTGGCGCTGGTGCTTCTACTTCAACGTGCCCTTCGGGCTGGTCACCCTGCTGGTGACCGGGCTGGTGCTGAAGCTGCCCAAGCCCGCCGCCCGGCCCCGCCTCGACGTCCTCGGCGCGCTGCTGCTCGCCGCCGCGTCCACCTGCCTGGTGCTGCTGACCAGCTGGGGCGGCCTGGAGTACGAGTGGACCTCCGACGTCATCCTGGCCCTCGGCGCCGGGGCCGTCGGCGCCACCGTGCTGCTGCTCGTCGTCGAGCACTTCGCCGTCGAACCCGTGCTGCCGCTGCGGCTGTTCCGCGACAGCGTCTTCGCCGTCACCTCCCTGGTGGGCGTGGTGATCGGGGTGGCGATGTTCGGCGCGGCCAGCTACTTGCCGACCTTCCTGCAGATGGTCGACGGCGCCAGCGCCACCGAGTCCGGGCTGCTGATGCTGCCGATGATGGGCGGCCTCGTCGTCGCCTCCGTCGTCTCCGGCCACCTCATCAGCCGCACCGGCCGCTACCGCCGCTACCCGGTGCTCGGCTGCGCCCTCGCCGCCGTCGGCATGTGGCTGCTCTCGCGCCTCACCGAGGACACCTCGCAGCTGTCGTACAGCATCTGGATGGCCGTCCTCGGCACCGGCGTCGGCCTCGTCCTGCCCGTGCTCATCCTCGCCGTGCAGAACGCGGTGCGCCCCGCGGACCTCGGCGTCGCCACCAGCGCGCACAACTACTTCCGGCAGATGGGCGGTTCGGTCGGCGCGGCCGTCTTCGGTACCGTCTTCTTCGACCGGCTCGCCGGCGAACTGGCCGGGACCCTGCCCCCGCCGCCCCCCGGCGCCACGCTGCCGGACCCGCAGTCGATCACCCCCGAGGCCGTCCACGCGCTCGACGCCGGGCTGCGCGACGGGTACGTCCGCGCCTACGCCGAGGCCATGCCGCGCATCTTCCTGTACCTGGTGCCCGTGCTCCTCCTCGGCCTCCTGTTCGCCTTCCTGCTGAAGGAGAGACCACTGGTGTCCCAGAACCTCCCCGGGCCGGGCCCCGTCCAGGACGCGCCCCCGGCGGCCGACTCCGCGGTGTCCGCGGCCCGCGCCGCCGCCGCCCACGCTCATCGACGGCACGGGCCGGCAGGTGGGGCGCGACGCCAGCCGCGAGGACGGCCGGTACGTGCTGCCCACCCCCGGCTCCGGCTCGTACGTCCTGGTGGCCGCGGCCGGCGGGCACCAGCCGCAGGCCGTCACGGTCACCGTCGGGGACCGGCCGGTGGAGCTGGACCTCGTGCTCGGCGGCGCGGGCCGCATCTGCGGCACCGTGGCGACGGCCGACGGCACGCCGCTGGGGAACGTCGTCGTCACCCTCACCGACGCCCGCGGCGAGGTCGTCGCCTCCACGCGCAGCGGCCACGACGGCGCGTACGCCCTCGGCGAGCTGGTCGCCGGCGCGTACACCCTCGCGGCCACGGCCCCCGGCTTCCGGCCCGCCGCGCTGCCGGTCGCGGTGCAGGCGGCGCGCGAGACCCGGCAGGACGTCGAGCTGGCCGGCGGAGCGGTGCTGCGCGGCACGGTGCGGGCGTACGGCGGCCGGCCGGTGGAGGACGCCCGGGTCACCCTGCTGGACGCGGCCGGCAACGTCGTCGACAGCGGCACCACGGGCCCGGACGGCGCGTTCCGCTTCGTCGACCTGTCGGCCGGCGAGTACACCGTCATCGCCGCCGGATACCCGCCGGTGGCCACGGTCCTGCGCGTCGAGGGCGGCGGGCGCACGGAGCGGGACCTCCGGCTGGGACACGGCGACTAGGGCCCCCGGCGGGGACGGCGGCAGGGCTGGCGACGGGGGTGGCGGCGAAGCCGGCGGCGGGGTCGGCGGCGAGGCCGGCGGCGGGGTCGGCGAAGGCTTGCCGGGGCCCGGCGCCGTGGGGTCGCGACCGTGCGTGCACCGGACGGCTGACGGCCCGGAACCGACCCCGAAAGGGCTGGTCGCGGGCCATTCGAGGGGAGTTCGTGTGGTCTAGACCTCTGTACGTATCCACAGGGGTTTCACCGCTTCGTCCGACCGCGTACCGTGGCTCGGCATGAAGGTCTTGATCAGCGCCGACATGGAGGGGGCCACCGGCGTCACGTGGCCCGCCGACGTGCTTCCCGGCGGCCCGCAGTGGGAGCGCTGCCGGCCCATGTTCACATCCGACGTCAACGCCGCCATCGAGGGCCTCTTCGCCGGCGGCGCAGACGAGGTGCTGGTCAACGAGGCGCACTGGACGATGCGCAATCTCCTCCTGGAGCGGCTGGACGACCGCGCCCAGATGCTCACCGGGCGGCACAAGTCGCTGTCCATGGTCGAGGGCGTGCAGCGCGGCGACGTCGACGGCATCGCGTTCGTCGGCTACCACACCGGCGCGGGCGCCGAAGGGGTGCTCGCGCACACCTACCTGGCGAACTCCGTCACCGGCGTCTGGCTCAACGGCGTACCGGCCAGCGAGGGCCTGCTGAACGCGCACGTCGTCGCCGAGTTCGGCGTCCCGGTGGTGCTCGTCACCGGCGACGACAAGACCGTCGAGGACGCCAAGGGGTACGCGCCCGCGGCCCCCGGCGTCGCCGTCAAGGACTACGTCTCGCGGTACGCCGCGGTGTGCCGCACCCCGGCCCGTACCGCGGCGGACATCCGCGCGGCGGCCACCGAGGCCGCGGCCCTCGCGGTGCGGACGGAGCCGGTGCGCGGCGGGCCGTTCACGGTGGAGCTGGAGTTCGACGCGGAGCATCTGGCGGGCGCCGCCACGGTCGTGCCGGGCGTGGCCCCGGCCGGCGAGCGGCGCGTGGCGTACACGACGGAGACCATGTACGACGGCATCCGCTGCTTCAAGGCCGTCACCACGCTCGTCTCGGCCGCCGTGGAGGAGCAGTATGGCTGACCCCGCCCCGCACGTCCCCGCCCCGCACGTCCCCGCCCCGCACGCCCCGGGCCCCGACGACGCGGCGCTGGACGAGGTGGTGCGCTTCACCTCCGACCTGATCCGCATCGACACCACGAACCACGGCGGCGGCGACGGCGTCGAGCGCCAGGCCGCGGAGTACGTCGCCGAACGCCTCGCCGACGCCGGCATCGAGCCCACCCTGCTGGAGAAGGCCCCCGACCGGACGAACGTGGTGGCCCGCATCGAGGGCACCGACCGCGGCGCCGACGCCCTGCTCGTCCACGGCCATCTGGACGTGGTGCCCGCCGAGCCCGCCGACTGGAGCGTGCACCCGTTCTCCGGCGAGGTGCGCGACGGCGTGGTCTGGGGCCGCGGCGCCATCGACATGAAGAACATGGACGCGATGGTCCTCGCGGTCGTCCGGGCCTGGGCCCGCGCCGGCGTCCGCCCCCGCCGCGACATCGTCCTCGCCTTCACCGCCGACGAGGAGGCCAGCGCCGAGTACGGCTCCGACTTCCTCGCCGGGCAGCACGCCGCGCTCTTCGACGGCTGCACCGAGGGCATCAGCGAGTCCGGCGCCTTCACCTTCCACGCCGGCGACGGCCGCCGCCTGTACCCGGTCGCCGCCGGCGAGCGCGGCACGGCCTGGCTGCGGCTCACCGCCCGCGGCCGCGCCGGCCACGGCTCCAAGGTCAACGCCGACAACGCCGTCTCGCACCTGGCCGCCGCCGTCGGCCGGATCGGCGCGCACCGCTGGCCGGTCCGGCTCACCCCCACCGTCCGCGCGGCGCTGACCGGGACGGCCGCGGTGTTCGGGATCGAGGTCGCCCCCGAGGAGCTGGACGACCCCGGCTTCGACGTGGACGCGCTGCTCGGCAGGCTCGGCCCGGCCGCCGCCCTCGTCGCCCCCACCGTGCGCAACAGCTCCAACCCCACCGTCCTGACCGCCGGTTACAAGGTGAACGTCATCCCGGGCAGCGCCACCGCCCAGGTCGACGGCCGGATGGTGGCCGGCGGCGAGGAGGAGTTCGCCCGCACGCTGGACGAGCTGACCGGGCCGCACGTCGACTGGGAGTTCAGCCACCGCGAGGTGCCGCTGACCGCCCCCGTCGACGCGCCCGTCTACGCCGCCATGCGCGCCTCCCTGCAGCGGTTCGACCCCGACGCGCACGTCGTGCCGTACTGCATGTCGGGCGGCACCGACGCCAAGCAGTTCTCCCGCCTCGGCATCGCCGGCTACGGCTTCTCGCCGCTCAAGCTCCCCGCCGGCTTCGACTACCAGGAGCTGTTCCACGGGGTGGACGAGCGGGTGCCGGTGGAGGCGCTGCACTTCGGCGTGCGCGTCCTCGACGACTTCCTCCGGGAGGCCTGACGGCACACCGCCCCGCAGACCGCGCGGGAGGGACGACCCGCGCACGGACCAGCGCGCGCGCCGGCGAGAGCGCCGGCGCCTCGACCACCAGCGGAAAGAGACGACGCCGCCCGTGACCACCGCCCCGTACGGCACCTGGACCAGCCCTCTCACCGCCGCCCTCGCCGCGACCCACGACGGCCGCCCGGAGTATCTGGACACCGTCGGCGACGAGGTGTGGTGGACCGCCCCGCGGCCGCGCGAGGGCGGGCGCCGGGCGCTGGTGCGGCTCCGCCCGGACGGCACCGAGGAGTCGGTGCTGCCGCCGCCGTGGAACGTGCGCAACCGGGTCATCGAGTACGGCGGCCGGCCCTGGGCGGGCGTGCCGCGCGCCACCGGCGGCCCGCTGATCGTCTTCACCCACTTCGCCGACCAGCGGCTCTACGGGTACGAGCCCGACGGCGGCGGCGCGCCCCGCCCGCTCACGCCCGTCAGTGCCACCGGCGGCGGGCTGCGCTGGTGCGACCCCGTCGTGCTGCCGGAGCGCGGCGAGGTGTGGTGCGTGCTGGAGGAGTTCACCGGCCCGGCCCCCACCGACGTGCGCCGCGTGCTCGCCGCCGTGCCGCTGGACGGCTCGGCGGCCGCCGACCGCGCCGCCGTGCGCGAGCTGACCGACGACCGGCACCGCTTCGTCACCGGCCCGCGGCTGTCCCCGGACGGCCGGCAGACCGCCTGGATCGCCTGGGACCACCCGCAGATGCCCTGGGACGGCACGGAGCTGCGCGTCGCCGACGTCACCGGCGACGGCGGCCTGGCCGGGGTCACGACCGTGCTCGGCGCCCAGACCGGCCCCGAGGCGGAGTCCGTCGCGCAGGCCGAGTGGCTGCCCGACGGCACGCTGGTGGCCGCCACCGACCGCAGCGGCTGGTGGAACCTCCACCGGGTCGACCCCGCCACCGCCGTGACGAGCGCGCTCTGCCCGCTGCCCGAGGAGTTCGCCGACGCGCTGTGGAAGGTCGGGCTGCGCTGGTTCGCCGTCCTCGGCGGCGGCCTCGTCGCCACCCTGCACGGCACCGGCGGCACCCGCCTCGGCGTCCTCGACCCCGCCACCGGCGACCTGGCCGACGTGCCGGGCCCCTGGTCGAACTGGGCCGCGGCCCTCGCCGTCGCCGGCGACCGGGTCTTCGGCCTGGCCGCGAGCCCCGCCACCGGGTACGAGGTCGTCGAGCTGGACACCGTCACCGGCCACGCCCGGGTGGCCGGCAGCGCCCACCGCGACGCCGTCGCCCCGGCCTTCCTGCCGCGGCCCGCCTCCCGCACCTTCGCCGGCCCCGACGGCCGCGACGTGCACGCCCACCTCTACCCGCCGCACCACCCGGAGTTCAGCGGCCCCGAGGACGAGCTGCCGCCGTACGTGATCTGGGCGCACGGCGGCCCCACCGGCCACGTGCCGCTCGTGCTCGACCTGGAGATCGCCTACTTCACCTCCCGCGGCATCGGCGTCGCCGAGGTCAACTACGGCGGCTCCACCGGCTACGGCCGCGCCTACCGCGAGCGGCTGCGCGAGCAGTGGGGCGTCGTGGACGTCGAGGACTGCGCCGCCGTCGCGCGCGCCCTCGCCGACGAGGGCACCGCCGACCCCGCCCGGCTCGCCGTCCGCGGCGGCAGCGCGGGCGGCTGGACGACCGCCGCCTCGCTCACCTCGCCGCTGACCGAGGGACTGTACGCGTGCGGCACGGTCATCTACCCCATCCTCGACCTGGCCGGCTGGGCCACCGACGAGACGCACGACTTCGAGTCGCGCTATCTGGAGTCGCTGGTCGGCCCGTTCGCCAAGGTGCCCGAGCGGTACCGCGAGCGCTCCCCGGTCCACCGCGCCGACCGGATCACCGCCCCGTTCCTCCTGCTGCAGGGGCTGGACGACGTGATCTGCCCGCCGGTGCAGTGCGAACGGTTCCTGGACGCGGTCGCCGGCCGCGGCGTGCCGCACGCGTACCTCACCTTCGAGGGCGAGGGCCACGGCTTCCGGCGCGCCGGCACCCTCACCCGGGCGCTGGAGGCCGAGCTGTCGCTGTACGCGCAGACGTTCGGCTTCGCGGCGCCGGACGTGCCGGCCGTGGACCTCGGCACGTCCCGCCCACCGGCCGCCGCGACCGCCGCCCCGGCCCCGGCCACCGGGTCCGCCGTCGCGCTCGACCGGCCCCGCCGCCTGCGCCCCGGCGAACGGCTCGCGATCGTCGCCCCCAGCGGCGGGTTCCCGCGCGCGGAGCTGGACGCGGGCGTCGAGGTGCTGCGCGGCTGGGGCCTCGACGTCGTCGTCCACCCCACCGCGTACGGCGAGGACGACCGGCTGTCCTACCTCGCCGCCGACGACGCCGCCCGCGCCCGCGACTTCGAGCGCGCCTGGTGCGATCCGGACGTCGCCGCCGTCTTCTCCGGCCGGGGCGGCTACGGCGCCCACCGCATGCTCGACCGCGTCGACTGGCCCGCGCTGCGCGCCGCCGGGCCGAAGGTCTACGTGGGCTTCAGCGACGCCACCGCCCTGCACGAGGCCCTCGCCACCCGCCTCGGCGTGGCCACCCTGCACGGGCCGATGCCGGCCTGGGGCCCGTTCGCCGCGGACGACGGCACCCGCGAGCACCTGCGCCGCACCCTCTTCGAGCCGGCCACCGTGCAGTGCCTGACCAGCCCCGGCGCCCGCGCCCTCGTGCCCGGCCGCGCCCGCGGCGTCACCCTCGGCGGCTGCGTCAGCCTGCTGGCCGCCGGCCTCGGCACCCCCGGCGCCCGCGCCGGCGCCGCCGGCGGCATCCTGCTCATCGAGGACGTCGAGGAGGAGGACTACCGCCTCGACCGCATCCTCACCCAGCTCCGCCGCACCGGCTGGCTGACCGGCGTCGCCGGCGTCGTCTGCGGCACCTGGGCGGACTGCGGCCCGTACGAGAAGGTGCGCGCCGTCCTCGCCGACCGGCTCGGCGACCTCGGCGTGCCGGTGCTGGAGGGCCTGGACTTCGGCCACGGCGTCCCCGCCCTCACCGTGCCGCTCGGCGTGCCCGCCGTCCTCGACGCGGACGCCGGCACCCTCGCCCTCGACACCCCGGGACTCGTATGAGACGCCTCGCCCGCAGCGCCGCACCGCCGCCGTCCGACCGGCCGCGGATGCCGATCGACGACCCCGCGCCCGCCTCCCGCACGGACCCGCGGGAGCTGCTGGACGCCTACCTCGACCACTACCGCGCCGAGGTGCTGCGCAAGCTGGACGGCCTCGCCGAGGAGGAGCTGCGGTCCAGCCGGGTGGCCTCCGGCTGGACGCCGCTGGAGCTGCTGGTCCACCTGACGTGGGTGGAGCGCCGCTGGTTCGAGTGGGGCTTCGCCGCCCGCCCGGTGCCGGACCCGTGGGGCGACCGCGGCCCGGACGGCCGCTGGGCGGTCCCGGAGAGCACGGGCACGGCGGAGCTGAAGGACGCCTTCCGCGCGGCGTGCGCCCGCTCCCGGGAGATCGTCGCGGGCGTCCCGCTGGACCGCCGGGCCGCCGTCGGCGGCCGCTTCGCGGCCGCGGCGGACGCGCCGTCGCTGGCGCTGATCCTCTTCCACGTGCTGCAGGAGTACGCGCGCCACGCCGGCCACCTCGACATCGCCCGGGAGCTGGCCGACGGCGTCACCGGCGAGTGACACCGCCCCGGAGACGGCGCCGGAGATGTCAGTGCCGGGCCGTAGTGTCGGCGGCATGAGCAGCACGCCGCCGGGCTCCGAGGTCCCGGCCTGCCACGAGTGGACGCCGCCCGGCGAGCCGGGCGGTCTCCCCCGCCGTGCCGCCGCCGGCCCGGGCGCCCCGCTCGCGGCGATACGGCGGTGGCAGGCCGGCCGGTGCGCGGTCTGCGGGCTGCGGCCCGCCCGGCTCGTCATCGACCACCACCACGTCTCCGGGCTGGTGCGCGGCCTGCTCTGCGAGTCGTGCAACGTCGCCGAGGGCCGCCGCACGTCGTACTACGCCGAGCCGTACGCCTCGTACCGCCGCCGCCCGCCCGCGGTCATCGTCGGCCTGACCGAGCGCTATCCGCACTGGCGGCCCAACGCCTACCACTACGTCCTCGGCGACCCTCCCGACGACCCCGCGCTGGCCGCCCGCGTGCTGGACCACCTCATACGCCACCCGCCCCGGCGCCCCGCCGGCCGCCCGGTCGAGATCCCCGGGCTGCCCGGCCACTACCTGGTGGGCGACGAGATGCGCCGTCTCGCCGCGCGGCTGGCGGCGGAGGCATAGTGGAGACATGACTGTCCTGTTCCGTCGCACGGTTCCGGTCCTCCGCATCTTCGACGTCGCGAAGGCGCGCGAGTTCTACGTCGACTACCTGGGCTTCACGGTCGACTGGGAGCACAGGTTCTCCGACGGTCTCCCGCTCTACCTGCAGGTCTCCCGCGGCGACCTGACGCTCCACCTCAGCGAGCACCACGGCGACGCCAGCCCCGGCGCCACCGTCTACGTCGAGGTCGACGGCGCGGGCGAGCTGCACGCGGAGCTGAAGGCCAAGGACTACCCGTACCTGAAGCCCGGGCTCGAAGAGGACGCCGGGATCGGCACGATCCTGGAGCTGACCGACCCCTTCGGCAACCGGCTGCGGCTCGTCCAGCCGAACCGCTGACCGGCCGGGGCGTACACTCGCCCGGTGCCCGAGAACGACGTCATCGCGGCCGGCGCCCGCACGGTGATCCGCCTCCCGCGCCCCGCCGACCAGGCGGAGTTCCTCGCCCGCGTGCGCGACAGCGCAGCACTCCACCATCCGTGGCTGGCCCCGCCCGCCACGCCGGCCGACTTCCGCGCCTATCTGGAGCGGCTCACCGAGCCGCAGACCGAGGGGTTCCTCGTCTGCGAGCGGGAGTCCGGCGCCCTCGCCGGCTTCGTCAACATCAACGCCATCGTCCGCCGCGCCTTCCTCTCCGGCGCCCTCGGCTACGCGGCCTTCGTCCCGTACGCCGGCCGCGGCCACATGTCCGAGGGCATCGGCCTCGTCGTCCGCCACGCCTTCACCGACCTGGGCCTGCACCGGCTGGAGATCAACGTCCAGCCGGGCAACACCGCCTCCATCGCGCTGGCCAAGCGCGCGGGCTTCCGCCTGGAGGGCTTCTCGCCCGACTACCTGTTCATCGCCGGCGCCTGGCGCGACCACGAGCGCTGGGCCCTGACCGCCGAGATGACGGCGGACGGCCCCGGCGCCGGCCGGTAGCGGTCGCGAGCGGCGGTCAGCGGCGGCGGTCGACGTACTCGAAGATGCTGCCGTCGGGGTGGCGGGCCACCAGGTTGCGCCCGATGGGGGTCTCCGAGGGGCCCGCGATGACCTCGGCGCCGACCGACCGGAGTGTCGCGTACGCCTCGGCCACGTCGTCGACGGCCAGCGTCGCCGTGATTCTGCGCAGCACGTCGAGGGTCTCGGGCGGGCCCGACATCAGCAGGAAGCAGCCGACCGCGGCGACGGAGACGCCCGCGTGCGAGAAGCGCTGCGCCTGCTCGCCGGTCAGCTTCTCGTACGCGGTGACGGCGGGGTCCAGATCGTCCACGCAGATGCGCAGTGAGGTGCCGAGGATCTCCATGGAGGAGAGTCTAGGGGCGGCGACGGCGCCTGTGGCGCCGGGTCGTTGGACCGGCCACGGGCGTACGGGCCGCGGGCCGGGCGGCCGCGGCCCCGGCCCGTACGCCCGTACGCGCCGGGCCCGGCGCAGCCTCACGGCACCCGGCAGAGGACCTCGCCGTGCAGCACCGCGAACCAGGCACCGGGTGCCTCGCCCCACTCCCGCCAGCCGGCCGCGATCCGCTGCAGTGCCGCCGCGTCCGCGTGCCCGCCGTCGGTGGTGAGGCGGGCGTACGACGACGCCACCGTGCGGTCCGCCCACGACTCGCTCCACCACGCACGCTCCTCCGCCGAGGCGTAGCACCAGGCGCTCGCCGAGGCCGTGACGTCCGCGAACCCCGCCTCGCGGGCCCAGCCGAGCAGCCGCCGCCCCGCGTCCGGTTCGCCGCCCGAGGCGCGGGCCACCCGGCGGTAGGTGTCCAGCCAGTCGTGGAGGACGGGCACGTCGGGGTGCCAGGTCATCGCGGCGTAGTCCGCGTCGCGCGCGGCGACGAGCCCGCCGGGGCGGCACACCCGGCGCATCTCGGCCAGCGCCCGCACCGGGTGCGCGAGGTGCTGGAGCAACTGGTGGGCGTGGACCACGTCGAACGAGTCGTCCGGGAAGTCCAGCGCCTCGGCGTCGGCGACGGCGAACTCCACGTTCGTCACCCCCCGTGCCGCCGCGGTGTCGCGCGCCTGCGCGAGGATCCCCGGCTGCGCGTCGACGGCCGTCACCCGGCCCCGCGGCACGAGGGCGGCCAGGTCGGCGGTGATCGTGCCGGGCCCGCAGCCGAGGTCGAGGAGGTGCATCTCCGGGCGCAGTTCGCCGGTCAGGTACGCCGCCGAGTTGGCGGCGGTGCGCCAGCGGTGCGAGCGCAGCACCGAGGCGTGGTGTCCATGCGTGTATACGGCCATGCGCGGCACCCTAGCTTTCGTCTCGTATAACGAGAAGTGTTGTCTCGTTATGTGGTCATGAGGAGTGTGGTCCATGTCTGCCGGGGCGCCGCCCGGGTAGCCGACGAGCCAGGATTGCCCGATCCTGGAAACGGGAGACAGCCGGCGAAGGAGAGCCTCAGATGGCCGAAAGCGACCGGCGCAGGGGCGGCATCGCCCCCGCGCAGCTGAGCGACCAGCAGCTGATCAAGGAGCTGGAGACCATCCACCGCACCCGCCACGACACGCTGCTGCACGGTTCGGCGGCGGCGCTGGCCATGCACAACACGCGCATGGCACAGCTGGAGGGCGAGTACCTCAGCCGGCACCCGGAGCGCTCCGTGGCGCTCGGCCGCACCCGCGAGGGCGCGCGCGAACGCGGCTGACCCGGGCGCGGACGCGAGCGGTCGTGCGTGCGGCGACCTCGTCGTATCGTGGAAAAGGCCCCGTCCGCCCCACGGTTTGCCGCATCCGGCGGCGGGCAGACGGACCAACGTGCTCCCGACCAGAGCACCTCCGCGGGAGCGGACGGCTTCGCAGCCGCCAATGCTCCGGCCGCGTGCGGTACCCGGGCGTCGTCGCCTCCGGCCGCGCAGCGTCTCCCGCGGGAAACCGACCATTCGCAACTCGCCCGAGGGAGGCCCCCCGTGGCGCATGTACGGTCAAGGAGCAGGCACCCACACGACGATGCCCCGGACACCGCGGCACAGTTCCGCAGGCTCGCCGGGATGCCGGAAGGACCCGACAAGAAGGCGCTGCGCCAGGAGGTGGTACGCGCCTGGATGCCCATGGCCCAGCGGCTCGCCCGCCAGTTCAGCAACCGCGGCGAGGCGCTGGAGGACCTCGAACAGGTCGCGCACCTCGGCTTGGTGAAGGCCGTCAGACGCTACGACCCGGCGCGCGGCAACGCCTTCGAGAGCTTCGCCGTGCCGACGATCGTCGGCGAGCTGAAGCGGCACTTCCGGGACCACATGTGGGGCGTCCACGTGCCCCGGCGGGTCCAGGAGCTGCGCAACCGCGTGCGCAGCGCGAGTATGGCGCTCGCCGCCACGCCCGACGACCGCTTCCCGGCCACCGCGGACATAGCCGAGGTGGCCGGGCTGACCGAGGACGAGGTGCGTACGGGCCTGGCGGCCCTGGAGAGCTACGCCACCCTGTCCCTCGACGCCGCGCTCCCCGGCGCCGCCGACGGCTACTCGCTCATCGACACCGTCTCCAGCACCGAGCCCGGCTTCGACCAGGCCGTGGACCGCGAGGCCGTGCGCCCGCATCTGCGCCGGCTGCCGGACCGCGAGCGCGAGATCCTCTATCTGCGGTTCTTCTGCGACATGACGCAGAGCTGCATCGCCGAACGCCTGGGGATCTCGCAGATGCACGTCTCCCGGCTGATCAGCCGCACCTGCGAGCGGGTCTGCGAGCGCGTGGAGGCGGACCGGGCGGCGGTCGCGGCGGGGTCCAAGGCCCCGGAGCCGACCGGCTCCGCCACCGCCGCGTAGGAAGCCGGCGGCGTACGGGGCCGGGGCCCGCCCCGCCCCGTACGCCGCCCGGTCCTCCCGGCCCCTTCACCTGACCAGGCGCATCGCACCGCCCCGGCGGGCGCCCGATCTGGGACAGTGGGAGGGGTTCGCACTCTGGTGAACGTCCGACGGGCGAGTCGCGGCGGGAGGTGGCGTATGCAGCAGGCCGTCCCCGACGCCGGACTGCCGCCCCCCGCCGCACTCGTCGACGGCTTCGCCGGCGCCGCCACCGCCACCCCCGGACCGCCCGGCGGCGGGCCCAGGGTGCGGACCGCCGCCGCGGGGTACTGGCACCGCCGGGGCCTGACCACCGATCCCGCCGGCGCCGCCGCCGCGCCCGGGGCCGCGGCGCTGCTGCTCGCCCTGGTCGCGGCGGCCGGCGGCGGGGTGCTGCTGCCCCGCCCCTCGGCGTCCTGGTACGCGGCGCAGCCGGTGATCCTCGGCCGCGCCGTGCACCGCGTGCCCACCACCGCGGAGTCCGGCGGCGCCCCCGACCCGTTCGCCCTGCTGGAGACCGTGCGCCGGGTACGGGCCGAGGGCGGCGCGCCGCGGCTGCTGGTCCTGTCCGTCGCCGACGACCCGACCGGCACGGTGCCGCCGCCCGAGCTGGTCCGCGAGGCGTGCGAGGCGGCGGCGGGGGAGGGGCTGCTCGTCGTCAGCGACGAGACGTACCGCGACGCGCTGCACGACCCGCACGCCACCGTGCTCGTCAGCCCCGCCGAGATGCTCCCCGACGACGTCGTCGTCCTCGCCGACCTCGGCGGCACGCTCACCCCGCCCGGCTGGCCCGCCGCCGTCGCCCGCTTCCCCGCCACCCGCGCGGGCGCCGCGCTGCACGCCGCGGTGCTCGCGGTGCTCGTCACCGCCGTACCGCCGCTGCCGCCGCCCGTCG